>JAUYAJ010000339.1 GCA_030693565.1 Rubrivivax sp. | reverse complement strand
CCACACTCCTAGCGCCGGATCTCCCGCCAGGCGTTCTTCGCCGGCGTGATGTTCTGGCCCAGTGGCAGTTCGCGCTGGAACACCGTGTTGTCCGAGCGATGGGTGGTGCCGACGATCTTGCCGTTGACCACGCGCAGCGTGATCACCCGCGACGACGTGGCGTTGGCGCCGATCAACTCCGAGACGAAGGTCGTGCCCGTGCCCGGCAGGCCGGTGGCAGGCACCTGGACCTTGGAGCCGGTGCCGATGTCGATCAGGTACATGTAGGACGCCTGCGAGCAGTCGGTGCTGCCGTTCTTGTTGGTGACGAAGGCCACGGCGCCATAGGTGACGATGGGGTCGGTGTTGGCTTGCTCGCCGGCCGGCAGGTCGAAGTACCAGCCGCGCCCGCTGGTCCAGTTGACCGGGTTGTTGCTCAGCGTGTCGGTGCTGCGCACATAGGTTTGCGCCACCAGTCCGCTGCGCGCGTTGCTCAGTGTCGCGCCGTCGGCAATGGCATAGAAGGACTGTGTGCGCGTGCTGCCGAAGTCGGTGATGTCGAGCAGGCGGCCGGTGCCCACGAGCACGATGCGCTTGTTCTCGATCGTCGTCAGCTCGGGCGCCGAGGTGATGGGCTGCAGGTTGTTCGCGGCATCCTTGAGCACCGCCACCAGGTCGGGCGTCAATTCGCCGGCGCCGGCCTGTTGGAGGTCGAAACGCCACAGGTTGCCCAGCAAGTCGCCGCCGAACACGTAACGCACCTTGCCGTCGGGCTCTTCAAAGGCCGAGACATGGGCCAGCCCGGCTTCCTGGCCGGGGAAGACGGCGCCGGCCGTGGTGCGGAAAGTCTTGATGACGGCGCCGGTGCTGGCGTTGAGCATCCACAGCCGGCCACGGCCGTCGCCGATCGTCACGCCGTTGTCGACACCCGAGGTGACGAGCATGACGTCGCCGTGGTCGGTGGTGCGCGCCAGCACCGGGCGGCCGATCGGGTAGCCCATGTTGGCGCGGTTGCCGGTGTCGGTGGCGGCCGGGAAGGTCCAGCGGAACTGCGCCGCGGCGGCTGCTGAGGTCAGGTTCTTCGGGCTGCTGACGTCGATGGCGTAATAGCTGCGTCCGGCCGCGCCCAGGCCGCCCACCAGCAGCTTGGCGCCGCTGGTCAGCCGCGCATAGGTGGGGGTGGCGTCGAGCAACGTCTGGTAGACCCAGCCGCGCTGCGCCGAGCGCCCCAGCGCTGCCAGCGTCTCCGGCGGGGCGTAGGCCCATTCCTCGTTGCCGGTGACGGTGTCGAAGGCGTGCAACATGCCGTCGCCCGAGGCCAGGTAGACCATGCGCTCGTCGCGCGCCAGCACCGGCTCGGCGTTGACGACGGCGCCGATCAGGCTGGTGCGGGAACGAAAGGTTGTGCCTTCGCCGCTGCGGTTACCGCGCAGGTATTCCACCACCTCGAGGTTGGTGAAACTGGCCGGCGCCGGGTTGACCGCGGCACCGACGTTGACGGCGCTGAAGTCGACGCCGGTGCTGGCGCTGGAGCTGAAGATCCGCCGCGTCGTCCAATCGCGTGCGCCCAGCAAGTTGGCGGCCGACCAGACCGGCGTCGACGAGACGGCGGCGGTGGTGGTGTTGATCGGATTGGCGGTCAGGTCGCCGGCCCAGCCGGCCGGGTTGTACGAACCCAGGTAGGCCTGCGAGTCGCCGCGGTCGAGGTTGACGGCGCTCACCGCGATGCCGCCCTGCGCGCCTTCCTGGCTCAGGATGTCGTTGAACGCGGCCTGGATCGACAGCCGCATGGCGTCGACGTCATTGGCCAGGTACATCTGGCCGCGGCCGTTGATGGTGGCGTGCCAGAGGTCGTCGATCATCGTCGGGTCATCGGCCACCGGCGTTGGCCAGACTGGCGGGGCGGCGAAGACGTCGACGGCAAACGGGTTGAGCGCCGTCGGGTACAGCGTGCCGCGCGCGCCCAGCGTGATGCCGTAGGTGGTGATGTGCAGGTCGGTGTTGAGGTCGGGATTGCGCCTTGTCGGGTCGCCCGAGGGCACGCGGCCGGAGGCCAGCGCCGACCCGCCGGAGGCGCGCAAGATGTTGGTGTAATAAGCCAGCGCCAGGTCGGCCAGCGAGTTGTTCGTTGTCGTCTCGTAGGGCGCACCACTGCCGTACCTGGGCTTGTCGTAGCTCGGCGCGACTTCGCTGTTCGAGTTGGCGAAGCCGTCGGTGACGATGAACATGCTGTTGCGCTGGCAGGCGTACTGGACGACGGTGGTGTTGTCGTTGAACTGGCTGCCGATGTGCTTGACCGTCCTGTGCGTTGGCGTGCCTTGCGGGCTGCCGGTGGCATTGAGGTAGAACTGGCCGGCGACGCGGTAGCGGTTGCTGGCGGCGCTGCTGGCGTCGGCGTCGTACATCGTCACCGTTGGCGTGCTGCCGAAGGGCACGACGCCCATGCGCACGCCGGTGATCGGCTCCAGTGCCCGACCCATCGCGCCGGCCAGCATCAGCTTGCGTTTGCGGTAGTAGCTGAACCAGTTGGCGAAGTTCTGCAGTTCGGCGGCATGGCTGCGGCCCGAAGGGAAGGTGTTGCCGCTCTTGACCTCGTAGCGGCGCAGCTTGCCCACGCCGTCGGGCGCGGCGACGCAGCTGGCGCCCGGTGTTGTCACCGGGTTGACCGCCGTGCAATCGGGCACCGCAGTGCAGGTGAGGTCGCCAACCGGGCAAGTCGTGCGCTGCCAGAAGGTGGCCGGGTAGTAGGGCACGCGCGCCAGGCAGCGCGCACCGCTGGGCACGACGGTGGCCGCGGTCAAGGTCTGGCGGGTGCTGCCGCTGCAGATCCCGGAGGTCGAATTGGTGGCGACGACCGAGGTGCCCACCGGCAGCACCATGCCGCCGATGGCGACGAAGGCGAAGTTGTCGTCGCCAAAGTTGGTGCTGCCCGAGGTCCAGTCACTGCCGACGTTCAGCGTCGTCGCCGAGCTCGACAGCGGGCCGGGGTGCGACGGCGCCGCGGCGACCGGTGCGTTGGCGTAGGTCTGCAGCGCGCTGTTGACATAGGCCGGCGACCAGGCCGGATACGTCACCCAGGTGTTGTAGTACAGCGGGTTGAAAGCGTTCGACCGCAGCCAGGCGAACTGCGCCGTCGGCGGCACGACGCGGTGATCGCCGCTGCCTGTGCCATTGCTGTACAGCTGGCCGCCCTTGGTGCGGTCGGTGCCCATCGGGAACAGGTAACTCAGGCGGTTCGAATCGCCGCCCGACACCTTCAGTGGCCGGTTCGTCGCGCTGTCCCAGGCTGTGCTGCCGTTCCACCAGGCCAGGCCGTCGTTGGTGCCGAGCAGGATCTCCCAGTCCATCGACCCGGAGTCGTCCATGCCGAAGATCACGTTGGGCTTGGCCAGCACCGCGGTCTTCAGCGGCAGCTCGGCCAGGTTGGTGGCGTGCGAGGCGGCGCCGAAGAGCAGGCCCGACAAAGCAGCGGCACAAGCGAGTGATTGGACTGCGACTTTCATGCGTTGCCTCCGCGGCTTGGGGCCTCAGCCCTTGGTGACCAGCGACTGAATCCAGGTCTGGGTGTCTTTCGGCCCTTCGACGCGCACGGTGGCGCGGAACTGGCGCGAGTTCGGTGGGTCGATGGCTTCCTGCCCGGATCGGTTGCTTTCGGTCTGCGGCACTTGCTTGACCAGGCATTGCTGCAAGGTGCTGGTCACCGGCGAGGTGTTGCACAAGCGCTCGACGACGTAGCGGGCGCGGTAGTTGCCGATCACCACTTCGGGCGCGGCATTCCAGTCGACGCTGGGCAGGCCGTTGGCGTCGGCCGGCTGCATCGTCGACCAATACCAGCCGGCTTGATTGCTGTCTTCGGCACTGATCGCGCGCACCGCGGCAAAGGCCGATGCCAGGCCAACCTCCGAGGCCTGCAGCGACGCTTCGCGATAGGCGTTGTTGCCGCTGGCCAGGGTGCCGATCTCTGCCATGCGCGCGAACGCCAGGCCGCCGAGCAGCATCACCGACAGCAGCACGAGAACGACGATCATGGTGATGCCGCGCTGGCGCAACGGTGTGCGGTGCTTCATGCCTTGACCCCCCAGACCAGGTTGCGCAGTGGCACCACCAGCTCCACCGGGCGGTAGCGGTAGCACTGCCAGTCGGTGACGTCGGGCTCGACGGTGGCGCCGAACAGTTGCGGCTTGGCGCTGCTGGCTTCGCACTGGCCGGCGGCGTTGGGCTTCTCGCGCTGCGGGCTGCGCGTGACCAGCCCGATGCGCAGCGCACGCACGCGCGGCAGCGTGGTGGCGTCGACGGCGGCGAAGGCGCCACTGGCGGCCTGCCAGCTGTCCAGCGTGGTGCTGCCGGCCGCGGCGGCGCTGATGCCGTACTCGGCGCGAAACCCGATCACGTTGCGCGCCAGCACCGCCGAGGCGCCCTCCAGCGGCCGTTCGAGCAACAAGTTGGTGCCGTCCAGGCGGTAGCGGCTCCAGCGCAGTGCGCCCAGCAGCGTGGCGCGCGACTTCTCGGCGTAAGTCACCGGGGTCGTGAACAGCACCTGGTTGTGCTGGCCGGGGCCGTCAAAGTTGAGCAGCTGCGGGCTGGTCGGTGTCGACGGCGTGATCGCGGTGACGCTGCGCACGACGCAGGGGTCGCCGGGTGTTGGCGGCGCCAGCAGCACGGCGTCGCCGAGCTGGGCCGGCAGCAGCGACTTCAGCGCCGCCGAGCCGCCGGCGGTGGCCGCCGCCAGCAGCACGTTGGTGCCCGAGGCCACCTGCGTGGCATAGACGACGTCGACGCGGTCGCCGCCTGCTTCGGTGGTGATGCGCACCGGCGCGAATGCGCTGCCGTCGGTCACCATGCTGGCGCCCAGGCTGAGGTTGAGGCGGCTGCACAGGTAGCGCGAGTCGCCGAAGAAACCCAGGCCGGCGGCCGAAGCGTCGTTCTTCAGCGCCGCCAGCGCGGTGCCGGCGTTGACCATCGCGCCGCCGCTGCCCATGCCTTGGCGCTGCGAGGCGGTGAAGACGGTGGCACTGCCGGCGGCGGCCAGCGCCACCAGCAAAGACACGACGATGCCGACCATCAGCTCGATGATCGACAGGCCGCGCTGGGCGCGCGCGCTCAGTGGCGGGCGGCGTTCAGGGGCGCACATCGGTCACCGCCTCCAGCCGGCGTGCATCGGTCGATGCCTTGCCGGTCCAGTTGATGACCACCGTCAGGCGGCCGCTGGCGGCGTCGATGGTCGAGGTCGTGCTCACCGAACCGGGCAGGGCCGTGCCGACGCGCGTGGCCCAGGCCTCGGTGCGTGTCTTGGCGGTTGCGCTGGCGCAAGCACCGGCCTGCGGCAAGGTGTAGCAAGCGGCGTTGCCGACGTCGACGATCACGGTGCTGAGCAACTCGTCGCCGAGCTGGGTCGCGACCAGGCGCTGCTGGGCCTCGGTGGTCTGCGCCACGGTGCGGGCCTGGAAGCGCGTCATCGCGAGCATGCCAAAGGCCAGGATCGCCAGCGCGATCATGGCGTCCAGCAGGCCGACGCCGCGGATCAGCTGCAGTTGTCGAGGTGATTGGCGCATAGTCGGATCGCTCCGCCGGCGTCGACGCGCAGGCCCGGGCAGCGCTGATCGCTGCTGCAGGTGATGCCGCTGATCGACAGGTTGATGGCCGCAGACGTGCCGAAGGGCACTGGCCGGCCTTCGCTGCCAAAGGCCAGCGCGGCGTTGGCGGTCGAGACGTTGCCGGGCAGCGTGCGCTCGCGCAGTTGCACCGGATTGGCGGGGTCGGCGATGTCGAGCACTTGCACCGTGCTGCCATTGCTGGCCAGGCGCACCGGGCGGTTGCGTTTGATGGCTTCGCTCTGCGCCAGCAGCGCTTCGCTGTAGAGCAAGTTGCCGGCTTCGCGCAGCCGCGAGTTGGTGGCGTAGTCGGCCAGATGGGGCGCGGCGCTCAGCGCCAGAAAGGCGGCGATGCCCAGGCCGACCATCAGCTCGACCAGGGTCAGGCCGCGCTGTCGCGCCGGGCTCAGCTGTCGCATGTGCCGCCCTTGGTCGACCAGCAGTTGCTGCCCGGCAAACCCTTGGGGTGGGCGGTGGTGGCGCGCGTGCCCAGGTGGTTGATCGTGTAGGCGTAGCCGGCCACCGGGCCGGCGCCGGTGGCGGTGGCCGTGAAGCCCTGGCCACTGAGCGTCAGCGCGCAAGCGATGGTGAAGTTGGTCGCCGTTGGCAGCGACACGGCACAGGCGCCGCCGCTGGCGTAGTTGCCGACATCCTGGAAGCGCTGTTCCATGCGCGTGTAGTGGGACGACAGCGCATCGAGCGCCACCGGCACCCGCGAGCGCTGCACATAGGCACTGTATGAAGGCAGCGCGATCGAGGACAGGATGGCCACGATGGCGACCGTGATCATCACCTCGATGAGGGTGAAGCCGCGGGGGCTGGATCGATGCATGGAAACCACCTTGACTGCGAGCTGCGAGCGGACTCCGGGCCGGTGCGGGAGTGACCGGCGGATTCCTTGCATTGATCGTATGTATCGGCCCGCGCAGGCGCAACTTGAGGCGGGCCGAAAACGGCCATCCATTAACGACTGGATGCAAAGCAGCGCGGTTGGCGGCGCGGGCGTGAACTAGGTCACGCGGCGCGGTGGACCGCGCTCAGCGCTCGAACAGCTCGCCGGGCTGGCGCTGTGGCGGGCTCAGCCCGAGATGGCGGTAGGCGGCCTGGGTGGCGATGCGCCCGCGCGGTGTGCGCTGCAGATAGCCTTGCTGGATCAGGTAGGGCTCGATGACGTCTTCGATGGTGCCGGCTTCTTCGCCGATCGCCGCCGCCACGTTGTCCAGCCCGACCGGGCCGCCGTCGAAGCGGTGGATCACCGCTTCGAGCAGCTTGCGGTCCATGACGTCGAAGCCTTGCGGGTCGACGTCGAGCATGGCCAGCGCGCGGTCGGCGGTGCCGGTGTCGATGCGGCCGTCGCCGCGCACCTGGGCGTAGTCGCGCACGCGGCGCAGCAGCCGGTTGGCGATGCGCGGCGTGCCGCGCGAGCGGCGTGCGATCTCCAGCGCACCGGCGCCGTCGACTTCCACCTTCAGCAGCCCGGCCGAGCGGGTGACGATGCGCGTCAACTCTTCAGCGCTGTAGAACTCGAGCCGGGCGACGATGCCGAAGCGGTCGCGCAGCGGGTTGGTCAGCATGCCCGCGCGCGTCGTCGCACCGACCAGCGTGAAGGGTTGCAGGTCGAGCTTGATCGAGCGCGCCGCCGGGCCTTCGCCGATCATGATGTCGATCTGGTAGTCCTCCAGCGCCGGGTAGAGGATTTCCTCGACCACCGGGCTCAGGCGGTGGATCTCGTCGATGAAGAGGACGTCGTTCTTCTCCAGGTTGGTCAGCAGCGCTGCCAGGTCCTTGGGTTTTTCGAGCACCGGGCCCGAGGTCTGGCGCAGGTTGACGCCGAGTTCGGCGGCGATGATGTGGCTCAGCGTGGTCTTGCCCAGACCCGGTGGGCCGAACAGCAGCACATGGTCGAGCGCTTCGCCGCGCAGGCGCGCTGCGCTGATGAAGATCTCGAGCTGTTCGCGGGCCTTCGCCTGGCCGACGTATTCGGCCATGCCCTTGGGGCGCAGCGCGCGTTCGATCGCCTCTTCGTTGGGGGATGTTGCCGCCGCGCTGACGACGCGCGGCGCGCGCGTGCTGCTGCTGCCAAGGTCATCGGTCTGGATTGCCATGGCTGCATTATCGCCAGCGGGTCGGCCGCTACACTGCGGCGGTGAACGCCTTGCGCCATCGTCGTCGCCCCATCGCCTGGCTTGCGCTGTGGGCCTTGCTGGCAATGGCGCTGCTGCCTTCGCTGGCGCAAGCCTTCGCGCCGGCGGGTGGCAAGACGGTGTGGAGCGAGGTCTGCACGCCGCAAGGCATGCGGCTGGTCGCGATCGACGCCGTCAGCGGCGACGCGCCGGCGCCGGTGTCGACCGCCGGCCATCTGGCGCACTGCCCTTATTGCATGACGGGCGACGGCGGGTTCGGCCTGCCGGCAATGATGGCTGCCCACCACCCGGTCGCGGCCGCCGCGGCGCCATTGACAGTGGTCACGCGCGGCGCGGCGGCGCCGCCGCTGTGGTCGCCAGCGCAGCCCCGAGGGCCGCCGGTCGGCGCCTGAATCTGCGCGGCGCTGCGGCGCCGTGCCGTCAGCCATTTCCGGCCTCGCCGGCAGACGACCCCCTTCTTCGGCCGCCCGCCGCATGGCCGCGGCCGCACTGCTTCACAGCCTTCATCCGAGCCCGACATGAAAACCATTGCCCTGCTGATCACCACTGCCCTGGTCACGCTCACGCTGGCGACCGCCGCCGCGCGCGCCCAGCCCGCACCCCAGGTCGAAGCGCCCTGGGCCCGCCCCACCGTCGAGGGCCAGGCCGGCGGTGGCGGCTTTCTGCGCATCGTCGGCGGGCCGACGGCCGACCGCCTGCTGTCGGCGCAGACCGAGGTGGCGCGCAGCGTCGAGCTGCACTCGATGGCGATGGACGGCAACATCATGCGCATGCGCCAGGTCGACGCCATCGACGTGCCCGCCGGCCAGACCGTCGAGCTCAAGCCCGGTGGCCTGCACCTGATGTTCATGGGGCTGAAGGCGCCGCTGAAGGCGGGCAGCAGCTTTGCCCTCACGCTGCGCTTCGAGAAGGCCGGCGAGCAGCGCGTCGACGTCAAGGTGATGACGCAAGCGGCTGCGCCGATGCACAAGCACTGAGCGCGCTCAGCCTTGCTCAGACCAACCAGCGCCGTAACTGCGCCGCCACCGCGGCGTCGTCGAGCAAGTCCAGGTGGTGCAGGCCATAGCCTGTCCACTGGTGCGCGGCGTCGAAGTGCAGGCAGCGTGCCGGGTCGGCGTGCTGGCCGTGCGCGCTGGCCAGTGGCACCAGGCCATCGCCCAGCAGGTCGGTCAGTTTGCCGCCGGGGCCGGTCGACAGCGACGCGGCGGCGCTGAAGCAGGCCACGCCGGCGGGCAAGGGCAGGGCCACGCGGGTGTCGCTGCCGCTGCGCGCAGCCGGGGCGTCGGCCCAGTCTGGGTCGAGCACACGGCCGTGGCGCAAGTCGGTGATGCCGGCGCTGCGCAGTTGCCCCAGGCGCGCGAAGGCGGCGGTGTAAGGGCTGGCGCCGAGCAAGGTGTCGACCCAGTGGCCGCCACGCTCGAGTGGCGCGCCGTGGTGCGGTGAGCCCAGGAAGACCAGCGACTTGAGCCGCTGGCGCCACCGGTGGCCGGCGGCTTCGGCCTGCTGGCAGGCGCTGCGGGCCACCAGGCCGCCCATGCTGTGGCCAAGGATGACGATCTCGTCGACCGGCAGTGGCCAGTCGCCCAGCAAGGCTTCGAGCTGGGCCGCCAGCTCGCGCCCGTTCTGGCTGATGTGCAGGCCGCTGTTGTAGTGCAGCGCCAGCCGGCTGGCGCCGAGCGCTTCGGCCAGCATTTCGCCATGGTCGTGGCCGTTGCGCCGCCATTGCGCCGCCCCCATGCACAAGCCGTGCACTGTCAGCAACCAGCGCCGGCGCGGGCTTGCGACCGGGCTGCCGGGCCGCAGGGTCTGGCCGTCGTGACGCAGGCTCATGGGGGTGGCCAGCGGGTTGGCGCGCGCCGCCAGATGGTCGCCGAGCACGCCGTTCAGCGCCGCCAGCACGGCTTCGCGTTCGGGCGAGGCGATGGTGGCGGCGTCGTCGCTGCCGAGCAGCGCCAGCAACTGGCCGAGCAAGGCGTCGACGCTGCCGCCGACCAGCCGCGTCACGCCGCGAATGCTGCGGTAGACCAGCCCGGTGATGCCGCGCGTCGGCTGCGTCGAGGTCTGGCCCAGCGGCCAGGGCGTGCGCGAGATGTTGTGGTGCAGGTTCTCGACCAGGTCGACCAGGCCGAGCGTGGCGTCGACGGCCAGCTGGCTGGTGCCGCGTAGGTCGGCAGGGCGGAGGTGCTTGGGCTTGGCCATGGGTCGGTGGCGCGCGGTCGGAGCCCGACCATAGCAGCGCCGCGCGGCTTTACTTGTTGAGCGAGCGCAGCGCCAGCTTGATGCCGTCGCTGACGCTGGCGTCGGCGGGCAGGCCTTTGAGCGCGGCTTTGGCGTCGCGCTCGTTGTAGCCCAGCGCCATCAAGGCCTGGACGATGTCGCCCTGAACGTCGCTCAGCGCGGCGCCGCCGCCTTGGGCCAGGTCGGCGCCGAGCTTGCCTTTGAGTTCGAGCAGCAGCCGCTCGGCGGTCTTCTTGCCGATGCCGGGCACCTTGACCAGGCGCACCACTTCCTGCCGGCTCACCGCCTGCGCCAGGTCGGCGACGCTGAGCCCGGACAAGATGGCCAGCGCGGTGCGCGGGCCGACGCCGCTGATCTTGACCAGTTCTCGAAAGGTGCTGCGCTCGGAGGCGGTGAGAAAGCCGAACAGCACCTGGGCGTCTTCGCGGACGACGAAGTGGGTCAGCAGCGTGACGCGCTCGCCGAGCGCGGGCAGGTTGAAATAGCTGCTCATCGGCACGTCGACTTCATAGCCGACGCCGCCCACATCGATGACCACGAGCGGGGGCGATTTGTCCGCGATGACGCCGGTGAGTCTGCCAATCATGGGCGCATTGTCTACGGCCGGCGCCTTGCGCCTTGACTTCGCGTTGCGAAGTCAGCCTCGACGCAGCGGCTGCGCCGCTGTGTCCCCTCGTTTTCGACGCTACGGCCGGCGCTTGGCGCCTTGACTTCGCCTTGCGAAGGCAGCCTGGATGCTCAGCCGAACAGTCCCATGCGCTGGGCTTCGAGCGCCGCTTCGGCGCGCGAGCTGACGTTGAGCTTGCGGTAGATCTGCTTGACGTAGTCGGCGATGGTGTGGCGCGACAGGCCGAGCTGGACGCCGATTTCGGGCAGCGTATAGCCCTTGGCCACGCGCAGCAGCACTTCGCTTTCGCGGTCGGTCAGCGACACCATCGGCATCGCGTTGGCCTGCGGCTTGGCTTTCTCGCTGAAATGTTTCATGACCCGGCGCGCGATCGACGGTGACAGCGGCGGCTCGCCCTGGCTGATGCGCTGCAACTGCTCGGTGATGAGCTCGCGCGGTTGCTCTTTCAGGATGTAGCCGAAAGCGCCGGCCTGAAGTGCCGGGAACAGGTGCTCGTCGTCGTCGTGGATGGTCACCACCACCGACAGCGCGTCGGGCTGCAGATCGCGCAGCTTGGTGACGACGTCGACACCGCTGCCGTCGGGCAGGCCCAGGTCGATCAGCGCGAGGTCGAACTTGACCGCCTGCACCAGCGCGATGGCGTCGTGGACCCGCGCGCTCTCGGAGATCTGCGCCGTTGGAAACACCTGCAGCACGAGCTTGCGCAGCCAGACGCGGATCTCGGGCAGGTCTTCGAGCAGCAGGATGTTGTTCATCGTGTGGTGGGCCTTCATCGACGATCTTATCGGCCGCGCTCGCCTGAGCTACAGCGCCTGCACCGCACGATCGAGCGGGATCGTGAGGCGTATCACGGTTCCATGGCCCGGTCCCGACTCGACCAGGCACTGGCCCTGCAGTTGTTTGGCCCGGTGTTTCATGCTCGCCATGCCGTGGCCGCGGTCCAGCCGGCCATCGAGTTCGAGCGGAATGCCCTGGCCGTTGTCCTGGATGACGAGCTGGAAGTCGCCTTCGGCGACCTGGAACCGCATCTCGCAGCGCGAGGCGCCGCTGTGCTTGATGATGTTGCTGGTGGCTTCGCGCAGGATGCGCGTGGTTTGTACGAAGGCGCGCGCCGACAGCGTCTGCGGCAAGTCGTCGGGCGCCGACCAGTCGGTCTCGACGCCGGCCTGTGACAACCGCGCCACCACTTCGGCGCGCCAGTCGCCCAGCGCATCGGCCAGCCGCATGGGCTTGCCGGTCAGCCCGCGCACCGACAGTCGCATCTCTTCCAGCGCCTCGCGCGCCAGCGTCGAGATGCGTTCGGACTCGCTGGTGTGGACGATGGTCAGCAGCTTGGCGCCGAGGTCGTCGTGAAGATCGGCGGCGATGCGTTTCCTCTCGCGCTCGGTCACTTGCTCGACGCGCAGTTCGGTGAGCTGGCGAAAGTTGTGCTCGATCTCGGCGGTGGCCTCGCGCACCCGCGCTTCCAGGTGGGCCTTGCCTTGTTCGGCGTCCTGCAGCGCGCGGCCGTGCTGCTGCACCAGGCGCAGACCGAGCAGCACGAACATCACCGGCAG
>JAUYAJ010000338.1 GCA_030693565.1 Rubrivivax sp. | reverse complement strand
CGCTGCGCTGGCCTGCGCGATGGCGGCCGCGCGCGGCCCGCAGCGCGCCGAGGTGCGCCGGCGCCTGGCCGAGGTCGAGGCGCTGTACCTGCACCGCCTGATGAAGACCCACGACGCCAACGAAGGCCTGGCGGCCTTCCTGGCCAAACGTCCACCGACCTGGGAGCACCGCTGATGTTGGCCACCCCTGTTTCACGCGTCGCCGCGATCGTCGAGCGCTGCCAGACGCTGTTCGATGACCTGGACTTCAATGCCGTCAAGGACTGGAAGGCCGCCGTGCCGGGCCGCAAAGCGATCGGCTACATGCCGGTCTACGTGCCGCGCGAACTCATCCACGCCGCCGGCATGCTGCCGGTGGGCATCCTGGGCGGCGGCGACCAGCTCGAGGTGATCCAGGGCGACGCCTATTACCAGAGCTACATCTGCCGCATCCCGCGCTCGACGCTCGAGCTCGGCCTGACCGGGCGGCTGGACTGCCTGGACGGCATGCTGTTCCCGTCGATCTGCGACGTCATCCGCAACCTCTCGGGCATGTGGCAGATCCTGTTCAAGGACAAGTACGTCAAGTACTTCGACGTGCCGCAGAACTACCAGGACTCGGTGGGCGGGCGCTTCTACGTCCAGGAACTCGAACTGCTGCGCGACGAACTGGGCCATTTGCGCGGCCAGCCGATCAGCGACGCCGAGCTCAATGCGTCGATCGCCGTCTACAACGACAACCGCGCCGCGGTGCGCGACCTCTACGCCTACCGCGCCGACCAACCCTGGCAGGCACCGACCTCCGAGGTCTACCTGCTGCTGCGCGCCGGCATGGTGCTGCCGCCCGAGGACCACACGCAGCTCGTGCGCGACTACATCAAGGCCACCGACGCCGCGCCGCGGCCGCGGCGCGACAACGCCCGCGTCGTCATCAATGGCGCGTTCTGCGAGCAGCCGCCGCTGGCGCTCATCAAGTCGATCGAGATGTCGGGCTGCTACATCGTCGACGACGACTTCATGCTCGTCACGCGCTGGCTGCTCGACGAGGTGCCGGCCGACGGCCAACCGCTCGAAGAGCTGTCCAAGGCCTTCCTGCACCGCTCGGCGACCACCGCCGCCAAGTACGAGACCACGCGCGAGGAGAAGGGCGTGTTCCTGATGCAGCAGGTCAAGACCGGCGCCGCCGAAGGCGTGATCTTCGCCGCGCCCTCGTTCTGCGACCCGGCGCTGCTCGAACGCCCGATGCTGCAGGACGTGCTGGCCCGCCATGGCATCCCCTACACCGCCTTCAAGTACGCCGAGAACACGGGCCAGATGGCCCCGATCCGCGAACAGTCCGGCACCTTCGCCGATTCGATCAAGCTCTGGAGCGCCGCATGAACCAGTCCACGATAGCGATGCCGCAGACGACGAAGAAGCCAGTCGTCCAGAAAGAAGACGCGATGTGGCTCCAGAAGGAGCTCATCAACCAGAACTACATGGAGCTGGCGACGGCGCGTGCCAACAACCGCAAGGTCTCGGCCACCTTCGTGCCGGGCAACCTGAACGAGTTGCTGATGTGCTTCGACTTCGCGCGCAGCCTGCCGGAGACGAACGCGCTGCAAAGCGGCATGCGCAAGAAGTCGGGCAAGTTCATCATGGACGCCGAACGTGACGGCCACAGCGAGGACGTCTGCACCTACGTCAAGACCGACCTCGGGATGATGCTGGGCGGTGACATCGGACCGACGGGCGACCCGATGCCCAAGCCCGACATCCTGCTGCTGTCCTACACCGGCTGCTTCACCTTCATGAAGTGGTTCGAGCTGATCCGCCACAAGTACGGCTGCGAGACGGTGATGCTGCACGTGCCCTACCAGGCCGAGGGTCGGATTGCGCCCAACATGCGCGACTACGTGGTGCGCCAGCTCAAGGAGACGGTGATCCCGACGCTGGAGCGCATCTCGGGCATCAAGTTCGACATCGACCGGCTGCGCCAGTACATGCGCGAATCGGTGAAAGCCGAAGAGGATCTGGTGGCGGTGCTGCAGTCGGCGAAACACCGGCCGAGCCCTATCGACGGCTACTTCGGCGCCGTCTATTACATCGGGCCGATCTTCACGGCTTTCCGCGGCACGCCCGAGGCGACCCAGTTCTACCGCGTGCTGCGCCAAGAGATCGAGCAGCGCATCCGCGAAGGCAAAGGCCCGATCACGCCCGATGGCGAGATGGGTGAGGAGAAGTACCGCCTGGTCGTCGAAGGCCCGCCGAACTGGACCAGCTTTCGCGAGTTCTGGAAGATGTTCTACGACGAAGGCGCGGTCGTCGTCTCGTCGACCTACGCCAAGGTCGGCGGCCTGTACGACTTCGGCTTCCGCCACGACCCCGACAACCCGCTCGAGTCGCTGGCCGACTACTGCCTGGGCTGCTACACGAACCTGAACCTGCCGTCGCGCATCGACATGATCTGCAAGTACATCGACGAGTACCAGGCCGACGGGTTGCTGATCAATTCGATCAAGAGCTGCAACAGCTTCTCGGCCGGCCAGCTGCTGATCCTGCGCGAGGTGGAGCGGCGCACCGGCAAGCCGGCCGCCTTCATCGAGACCGACCTCGTCGATCCGCGCTACTTCTCGGCGGCGAACGTGAAGAACCGGCTCGAAAGCTATTTCCAGATGGTCAAGCAAAAGCGCACGGCAGGCATTGCCGCGGCGGCGGGCGGCACGCGGCCGGGGCTGATCCCGATCATGCCGGCGCACTGAACCGAGGGCAGCACCATGCGTTGCTTCATCGGCATCGATCTGGGCTCGACCACCACCAAGGCGGTGGTGATCGACGAGAACCAGAACATCCTCGGCCGCGGCATCACCAACTCGCGCTCGAACTACGACACGGCGGCGGCCATCGCCAAGCAGG
>JAUYAJ010000330.1 GCA_030693565.1 Rubrivivax sp. | reverse complement strand
ATCGCCGGCCGGCGGGTTGTCGATCACCAGCAGGCCGCCCTCGTGGCGGAACGACACGCTGTCGCCGTCGGCCTGCACGCGCAGCAGGTTCAGCTCTTCGCCGTGCAGGCGCAGCGGCTGCGCCGGCAGCGCCGGGTTGCGCTCGATGTGCAGCTTGCTGGCGACGATGGTCTTGGCCGGATCGAGGTCGAATGTCAGTTCGACGCGGCGAATCCAGAACGCCGGTGCGGCGTAGTCCTGGCGGTGGACGACGGCGGCTTGGCCTTCACGCATGGGGGCTCTCTCTCATGGGCCTTGTGGGCACGAGTGTCTGCAAGTCCAGGCCGAGGAAGTCGGCCATCGTGCAGCGCAGGTTGGGGTAAGGGGTGAAAGCGGCGGCCGGCAGCGAGGTGGTCAGCGCCACCGCGGCCATGCCGGCGCGCCGCGCGGCTTCAACGCCGAGCGGCGCGTCTTCGAACACCAGGCAGTTCGCCGGTGCCACGCCGAGACGGCGCGCGGCTTCAAGAAAGATGTCCGGGTGCGGCTTGCCGCGCAGGCCGTCGGCCGGGCTGGTGATGGTCTGCGCCCAGCCGTCGAGGCCGAAGCGGCGCACCGCGACCTCGATGTTCGCCAGTGGCGCCGCGGTGCAGATCGCCAGCTTGAGGCCGTGTGCCAGCGCCAGCGCCGGCACGGCGGCGAAGCCGGCAACCAGCTGCAGCGAGCGCTCGGCTTCTTCGCGGTAAAGCCCTTCCTTGTCTTCGGCCATCGCCCAGCGCTGGGCGTCGTCGAGCGCCGGGAAAAACTCAGCCAGGATTTCGGCGTTGGTGCGCCCGGCGGTGGCGGCGAAGAAGCCGGCGTCGTCGAACGGCAGGCCGCGGCGCGTGAACCAGGCCGCCCAGGCGGCGTGGTGCAGCGGCATGCTGTCGATCACCGTGCCGTCGAGGTCGAACAGCAGCGCTTCGATGGCGTGGGCCATCACAAGCCCTGCTTCAGGCTGGCCGAGATGAAGGCGTCGAGGTCGCCGTCGAGCACTTTCTGGGTGTTGCTGATCTCGACGTTGGTGCGCAAGTCCTTGATGCGGCTCTGGTCGAGCACATAGGAGCGGATCTGGTGGCCCCAGCCGACGTCGGTCTTGGTGTCCTCGAGCTTTTGCTGCAGCTCTTGCTGCTTGCGGATCTCGTGTTCGTACAGGCGCGAACGCAGCATCTGCCAGGCCTCGTCGCGGTTGCGGTGCTGGCTGCGGTCGTTCTGGCACTGGACGACGATGTTCGTCGGCAAGTGGGTCAGCCGAACTGCGGAGTCGGTCTTGTTGATGTGCTGGCCGCCGGCGCCGCTGGCGCGGAAGGTGTCCACGCGCACGTCGGCCGGGTTGATCTCGATCTCGATCGAGTCGTCGACCTCGGGGTAGACGAACAGGCTGGCAAAGCTGGTGTGGCGGCCGCCCGAGCTGTCGAACGGGCTTTTGCGCACCAGCCGGTGCACGCCGGTCTCGCTGCGCAAATGGCCGAAGGCGTAGTCGCCTTCGACCTTGATGGTGGCGCTGCGGATGCCGGCGACGTCGCCTTCGGTCTCTTCCATGACCTCGGCCTTGAAGCCCTTGCGCTCGCAGTACTTCAGGTACTGGCGCAGCAGCATCGCCGCCCAGTCGCAGGCCTCGGTGCCACCGGCGCCGGCCTGGATGTCGATGAAGCAGTTGAGTGGGTCGGCCGGATTGCTGAACATGCGGCGGAACTCGAGCTGCTCGATGGACTCGCGCAGCGGCGCGACCTCGGCCTCGATGGCCAACAAGCCGTCGAAGTCGCCTTCGTCCTTGGCCATCTCATAGAGCTCGCCGTTGTCGGCCAGCTCGCGGCTCAGGTGGTCGATGGTCTGGACCACGGTCTCCAGCGACTTCTTCTCGCGCCCCAGTTCCTGGGCTCGCTTGGGTTCGTTCCAGACGCTCGGATTCTCGAGCGCGGCGTTGACTTCGTTCAGCCGCAGTGCTTTGCGGTCGTAGTCAAAGATACCCCCGGAGCTGCTGGGTGCGGTTGCTCAGATCGGCGAGCAGCGTGCCGATCGAGTTGATGTGTTCGATGTCCATGGCGGGCCGTGGTTGCGCAAAGCCGGCGATTTTCGCATGCCGACCCCTGCCCAGCGGCTGGCGTCAGTCGGCGTCGAGAAAGCGCCGCAGATGGCCGGCCAGCGCCTCGGGTTGCTCGTGGTGCAGCATGTGGCCGCAGGGCGAGAGCAGCACCCGCTCGACGCGCGGCACCACCGCCAGGCGCGAGTCGAAATCAGCGCGCGGGTAGCGCTGGCCCCACCACTGGGCCAGCTGCGTCAGGTCGCCTTCAACCCAGAGCAGCGGCGCGCTGATGAGCTTCCAGGTTTCCAGCACCTCTTGCTTGCGGTAGAGCACCGGGTTGGTTCGTTTGTGCGCCGGGTCGCCCAGGATGTGCCAGCGGCCGTCGTCGCCCTGGGCCGACCAGTGCGGTGCCAGCCAGGCCGCCTTGTCGGCGCTCAGGCGAGGGTTGTTCTTGAGCAGCCGCTCGGCCACCGCGGCCACATCGTCGTAGCTCTTGAGCTGCTGCGGCGTCTTCAATTCGTCGAGCCACTGGCGCAGCCGCTTGGGCGCTTGCGCCGCCGCCGTCTCGGGCAGGCCGAAGCCTTCCAGGTTGACCAGCCTGCGGATGCGCTCGGGGCGCACGCCGGCGTAGCTCATGGCGACGTTGCCGCCCATGCTGTGGCCGACCAGGTCGACCGCCTGGCCGGGCAGCAAGGCGTCGAGCCAGGCGTCGAGGTCGCCCAGGTAGTCGGGGAACCAGTAGCTGTCGGCGCCGGGTGCGGTGGTGCCGCCGAAGCCGCGCCAGTCGGGCGCGATGATGAATCGGTCGGCGTCGCCCGAGCGCGCCAGCGCGTCGACGACAAACTGGAACGAGGCGCCGACGTCCATCCAGCCGTGCAGCAGCACCAGCGGCGGGCGCTGTGGCGTGGCCAGCGCGGCGTCGCCCCAGCACAGCAACTGGTGGGTCAGGCCGCGCAGGTGCAGGCGGCGAAGGTGGGCGGAGCGTTGTGGGACGTAGGGCATGCGGCGCACTGTACTGGCTGTGAGGACAGGTTGCCGTCGCGCGTGCGACGGAGCACAACACTGGTTCATCCCCACGCCCGTGGGGAACACCGCGCTGCCCAGATGCTGGGCTGGCAGTTCGTCGGTTCATCCCCACGCCCGTGGGGAACACTTCACGCACGCTGCTTGAAA
>JAUYAJ010000320.1 GCA_030693565.1 Rubrivivax sp. | reverse complement strand
CGCCGGGCGCCATGCGCGGCGCGCTCAGCGCGCGGCGGCGCCGGTCTGGGCGGCGAAGGTCAGCCGCACCAAGCCAGCGCGGCGGGCGGCGTCCAGCACGTTGATCACCGACTGGTGGGCCGCAGTGGCGTCGGCCGAGATGATGACGACGCTGTCGGTCTGGCCATTGGCCGCCGCTGCCAATGCGCTGGTCAGCAGTTCGACGCTGCGGCCGTCGATGGCCTGGCGGTTGACGGCATAACGCCCGTCGCTGGCCACCGAGACGATGATCTCGCCCGGCCGCTCCTTGAGCTTTTCGGCGTTGGCTGCCGGCAGCTGGACCTGCAATTCGGTGAAGCGCGAAAAGGTGGTCGACAGCATCAGGAAGATCAGCACCACCAGCAACACGTCGATGAACGGGATCAGGTTGATCTCGGGCTCGTCGGCGCGGCGGCGGCTGAACTTCATCGTCGATCAGGCGCCGGCCGGCGTGCGCACGGCAAAGCGCATCAGGTGCGGCACCAGCTGTTCGGCGGCGATTTCCATCGCCAGCTGGAACTCGTCGACACGACCGCGGAAGTAGCGATAGAACATCAGCGAGGGGATCGCCACCATCAGGCCGAAAGCGGTGTTGTAGAGCGCGATCGAGATGCCATGCGCGAGCAGCTGCGGGTTCGATCCCGTGCTGCCGCTGGGCGCCTGCGAGCCGAAGATCTCGATCATGCCGACCACCGTGCCCAGCAAGCCCAGCAGCGGCGCTGCGGTGGCGATGGTGCCCAGGGTGTTCAGGTAGCGCTCGGTGCGGTGGACGGCGCTGCGGCCGGCGTTTTCGAACGACTGTCGCAAGGCTTGCTCGCTGATGCGCGGCTCGGCGATGACGCTGCGCAGCCCGGCGGCCATCACGCTGCCAAGCACCGAGTTGTCGGCCAGCTTGTTCACCACCTCGGTGCCGGGCAGGCTGCTGCGAGTGACGCCGAGCACGTCGTCTAGCAGCGTCGGCGGCGCGACGACGGCGCTGCGCAAGTGGTAAAGGCGCTCGATGACCAGGGCCAACGCGACCACGGAGCAAAGAATCAGGGGCCAGATGGGCCAACCGGCCGCTTGTATGATCGACAGCAAGGCGTTCTCGCGGGCAGTTCCAGGGTCAGCACAGTGCTTTGGGGCGCGATTATGGCCGATGGGTCAAGCCCGCTCCACCGGCGGCGCTGACGGGCCCGCGACGGCGGCCTGTTGATCTCCACTGCTTCTGTGGATAACTTTGGGGACAAAGCCCTCGCGAGGGCTCAGAACCCGCGTCAACACTGGGCCGGAGTTCGAATGCCGCAATTTTGACCAGCAATTTTTCGTTCCAGATCAATCACTTGCCGCCGTTTGCCAATCTCATGACAGGGGTCTTGCCGGTTTTGCCCAGCAAACATGCGCTTGTGGAGTTCTGTCCCCGCGCCGTTGCTGGCTTGCGCCGTGATTGAGCCCGCGCAAAGCCTGCCGCCGCGCACCGTCTGGGGGGTGTCGTCGCTGCTGCTGGCCACCGGCGACCTGCTGGCGGCGCGCTTTGGCGCTGTCGCCGTGCGCGGCGAGTTGTCGGGCTTTTCGCGCGCTGCCAGCGGTCACTGTTATTTCTCGCTCAAAGACGCCGACGGCGGCGCCGCGCTGCTGCGCTGCGCGATGTTTCGCCGCGCCGCGTCCTTGCTCGACTTCGCCGCAGCCGACGGCCAGCAGGTCGAAGTGCGTGGGCGTTTCGGCGTCTACGAGCCGCGCGGCGAGCTGCAACTGATCGTCGAAGCGATGCAGCGCGTGGGCGCCGGCAGCTTGTACGAAGAGTTCCTGCGCTTGCGCGCCCGGCTGCAGGCACAAGGCTTGTTCGACCCCGACCGCAAGCGCGCGATCGCCGCTTTCCCGCAGGCGCTGGGCATCGTCACGTCACTGGGCGCAGCGGCGCTGCGCGACGTGCTGACGACGCTGGCGCGGCGGGCGCCGCAGGTGCGGCTGGTGGTCTACCCCAGCCTGGTACAGGGCGCCGAGGCGCCGGCGGCGCTGGTGGCCGCGCTGGCGCGCGCCAATGAACGCGCCGAAGTGCAGACGCTGTTGCTGGTGCGCGGTGGCGGCGCGCTCGAAGACCTCTGGGCTTTCAACGACGAACGTGTCGTGCGCGCGGTGGCGGCTTCGCAGCTGCCGGTGATCTGCGGCGTCGGCCACGAGACCGACATCACCTTGTGCGACCTCGCCGCCGACTTGCGCGCAGCGACGCCGACCGCGGCTGCCGAACTGGCGGCGCCGTCGCGCGACGAGGCCTTGGCCGCGCTGGCTGCGCGCCAGACGGCGCTGCAGCGCGTGCTGGCCCGTGTGCTGGCCACCCACAACCAGCGCGTCGACACGCTGGCGCTGCGGCTGCAGCGGCCGGCGGCGGCGCTGGCCGCC
>JAUYAJ010000313.1 GCA_030693565.1 Rubrivivax sp. | reverse complement strand
GGCCGACGCTGTCGGCCACGGCGCCGCCGACGCCGGCGTCGATCTCGTCGAAGATCAGCGTCGGCATTGCAGCGGCGCGGCTGGTGGTGACGGCAATGGCCAGCGCCAGCCGCGACAGTTCACCGCCAGAAGCCACTTTGGCCAGCGCGCGCGGCGTGCTGCCGGCGTGGCCGGCCACGCGCAGCTCCACCGATTCCAGCCCCCAGGGCTGGGGTTCGTCCTGGGCCAGCAGCGCGACCTCGAAGCGCCCGCCGGCCATGCCCAGTTGCTGCATCGCCTGGGTCACGGCGTCGGCCAGCGCCGGCGCGGCTTTGGCGCGCAGGCGGCTGAGTTTCTTGGCTTCGGTGCGCCAGGCTTGCTCGGCGCTGGCCGCGCTGCGCTCCAGGCCTTCGAGGTCGGCGGCGGCGTCGAGGGCGCGCAACTCGTCCTGCCAGCCCGTCAGCAGCGCTGGCAGTTCCGCCGCTGCGCGCCGGTAGCGCCGCGCCAGCGTGACCCAGCTGCCCAGGCGCGCGTCGAGCTCGGCCAGGCGCTGGGGGTCGGGCTCCTGGCGCGCCAGATAGGCGTGCAGCGTGTGGGCGGCGTCCTGCAACTGCGCCTGCGCCGCGCGCAGCTGTTCGGCCACGTCGGCCAGGCCGGCGTCGTAGCGCACGACGTCGACGAGCGCGGTGACGGCGCGGCCGGTGAGCGCGTCGGCGCCGGGGTCGCCGTCTGACAGCAGCTCAAGCGCGGCGCGGGCGCCGTCGAGCAAGGCCTGGCCATGGGCCTGGCGCTGGTGTTCGGCGTTCAGTGTCTCCCATTCGTCGGCGCCCGGCGCCAGCTTGGCGAGTTCGCCGATTTGCCAGGCCAGGCGTTCGCGCTCGCGCTCGAGCGTGTCGCGCTGGCTGCGTGCCTGCGTCAGCGCCGCCAGCGCGCTGCGCCAGGCCTGCCAGAGGGCGGCAAGCGGCGCGCCGTCGATGCCGGCTTGGGCGTCGAGCAGCGCGCGCACGGCGGCGGGCCGGGTCAGGCTTTGCCAGGCATGCTGGCCGTGGATGTCGACCAGGTGTTCGGCGGCTTCGCGCAACTGGGCCGCGGTGGCCGGGCTGCCGTTGATCCAGGCCCGGCTCTTGCCCTGGGCGTCGACGCTGCGGCGCAGCAGCAGCAAGCCGTCTTCGGCCGGCGCCAGGCCGGCTTCGTCGAGCCAGCCTGCCAGCGAGGCCGGGGCGTCGAACGCGGCGCCGACCTCGGCGCGCGCAGCGCCCTCGCGCACCAGAGCGGGTTCGGCGCGATGGCCAAGCGCGAGCTGCAAGGCGTCGACGAGGATGGACTTGCCAGCGCCGGTCTCGCCGGTGAGCACGCTGAAGCCGGCGCCGAACTCGACCTCGAGCTGGCTGACGATGGCGATGTCGCGAAGTGACAGGCGGCGCAGCATGGCTCAGGGCCTGTGAACGCTATGGGAAGGCTCGCGCCGACGCCCCGCAGGCCGCAGGGCAAGGCGCGCGCAAGGCCGCGTGCCTTGGGCACACAACGAGCGAGCAACGCGGCCCTGTGGCCAGCGGGGCGTCGGCCCAACGGGTGATCTCGGCAAACAGCCGCCCGCCGCGTTGCACATGCTCGCCATAGGCGCGGCTACGCCTGCGCTGTGCGCCTTGCGGGCGGCTGTTTGTCGAGTCACGCGAACCCTCCCATAGCTTTCACAGGCCCTAGACGACGCCTTCGTACCAGCGCAACTTGCGCCGCAGCGTGGCGTAATAGCTCCAGCCGCGCGGATGAATGAAGCGCACCTTGAAGGCCGAGCGGCGCACGCGCACCTGGTCGCCGACCATCAGGCTGCTGAGGTTGTGCATGTCGAAGTTGGCGGTGATGTCGCGCCCGGCAACGATGCCGATGCGGATCTCGCCGTTGTCGGGCAGCACGATGGGGCGGTTGCTCAGCGTGTGCGAGGCGATCGGCACCACCACCCAGCCGGCGATGCCCGGGTGCAGGATGGGGCCGCCGGCCGACAGCGCGTAGGCCGTGGACCCTGTGGGCGTGGAGACGATCAAGCCGTCGGCGCGCAGGTTGGCGACGAAGTCGTCGCCGACGTCGACACGCAGTTCCACCAGGCTGGCGGTGGCGCCGCGGCTGACCACCACGTCGTTCATCGACAGTCCGTCGAAGATCTTCTCGCCGTCCCGCCAGACGTCGCCTTCGATCATCGAGCGGTGCTCTTCTTCGTAGTCGCCGGCGATCATCGGCGCCAGCGCTTCCTTGTACTGGCCATGCGGCACGTCGGTGATGAAGCCGAGCCGGCCCTGGTTGATGCCGACCAGCGGCATGTTGAAGCGCGCCAGCTCGCGGGCAATACCCAGCATGGTGCCGTCACCGCCAACGACGACGGCGAGGTCGCAGTGGCGGCCCATCTCGTCGGCGCTGAGGGCCTCGAAATCTGTGACGCCGGTGGCCTGCGCGGTGTTGCGCTCGAACGAGACCTCCAGGCCCTGGGCGACGAGGAAATGGGCAATTTCCTCCAGCACGGCGCGGATCCCGCTGGCCTGGTACTTGCCGACGATCGCGGCGTGACGGAAGCGTGTCGGCATGCGCTGAATTACACCATAGCGTGTGCCCGCGCCCGGCCATGGCGCAGGCCACTCCTTACAATCAACGCCATGCTGGACGAACGTGCCAAGACGCTGCTGAAGACACTGGTCGAGCGCTACATCGCCGACGGCCAACCCGTCGGCTCGCGCACGCTGTCGCGCGCCTCCGGGCTCGACCTGTCGCCGGCGACCATCCGCAACGTCATGGCCGACCTGGAAGAGCTGGGCCTGATTGCCAGCCCGCACACCAGCGCCGGCCGGGTGCCGACGGCGCGCGGCTACCGACTTTTCGTCGACACCATGCTGACGGCGCGCGCCTACGACCTCGAGCGCGGCTCGCCGGGCGTCATGGCGGCGCGCGAGCAACTGCACCCCGATCAGCCCCAGCGCGTGATCGCGCAGGCCGCGCAGCTGCTGTCCAGCCTGTCGAGCTTCGTCGGCGTGGTGTCGGCGCCGCGCAAGGCCAGCGTCTTCCACCACATCGAGTTCATGCGCCTGGGCGAACGCCGCGTGCTGGTGATCCTGGTTGCGCCCGATGGCGACGTCCAGAACCGCGTCATCTTCACCGCCCGCGAGCACACCCCAGCCGAACTGCTGCAGGCCACCAATTACCTGAACGCGCATTACGCCGGCCTGAGCATCGACGAGGTGCGCGACCGGCTGCAGAACGAGATCGAGGCGCTGCGCAACGAGATCGGCGCGCTGATGCAGGCCGCGGTGCAGGCCGGCAGCGAGGCGCTGGCCGAAAGCAGCGACAACGTCGTCGTCTCCGGCGAGCGCAACCTGATCGGCATGCCGGCGGTGGGCAACGACATGGGCAGCCTGCGCCGGCTGTTCGACGTCTTCGAGCAAAAGACCGAACTGATGCGGTTGCTGGACGTTAGCAGCCGCGCCGAAGGCGTGCGCATCTACATCGGCGGCGAAAGTCAGGTCGTGCCCTTCGCCGAGCTGTCGGTGGTGACGGCGCCGTATGAGGTCGACGGCCGCATCGTCGGCACGCTGGGCGTGATCGGGCCCACGCGCATGGCCTACGACCGCATGATCCAGATCGTCGACATCACCTCGCGCATGGTCAGCAACGCCTTGTCGACCAAATAGCGCACCGGCCGGCGCTGCCTACAATTGCCCGCTGTCGGGCCGTTAGCTCAGTTGGTTAGAGCAGAGGACTCATAATCCTTTGGTCGTTGGTTCGAGCCCAACACGGCCTACCAATTTCACTGGTGTTTTCTCGATAGCGACTACTAACATGTTCGTCGCCTTTCGATCTGGTGCCAGTCTGGTGCCAGTTTTGGGGTGATTGCCGATCATCCTGATTGCCATGGTTCCGCGTCACGCTGATCAAGAGGCAAGAGGCGACGGACGCGTTCAACCTGCGCTCGGCCTCGGCAAGACGGGCCATCACGACGTCGAACTCCGGCGGTGTCGCGATGAACATGGCGCGCATCTGCGCGTAGTCGCGCGCCAGGGCGGCGCGCCGTTCTTCGGCGGGCAGCAATCGAAACGTGCCAGGCAGGGCCAGGTCGTAGCGAGCCCACTGGCGCGCAAACACCCGCTTCTTCCACTCGACGACACGCTCGCACAGCGCACGGTCTGCAAGCATCGCGGTGGCGTCGGGATGGCCAAGCAACCGCTCCATGTCGGCATAGTGCCGCGCATAGCGATCGGGTGTGGCCTGGTCCGCGGGGCGATGGTGCTCGGCGTGCAGGATGGTTGCCTTCTCCCAGAAGGTGCGCGCCAGTTCCAGCGCGGTCACCTGGCACCGCCAATCCGGGAAGGCTGCGGGGAAGTCATCGACGACCCAGGGTCGCACCGCGTGCTCCGCGGTGGGCCGTTGGTCGGTGAGGGAGCCCAGTTCTAGCTTCACTTCGCGGCGGAGGTACTCAAAGCCGGCCTCGGAAGCCGTCGGGTATTCGAAGTGCACGACAGGCGAGCGCGCGACAGCGTCGTCCTCGTAGCGCAGCCACGATGTGCCTCCCGAGCGGCGACCGAGGTGTTCGACGATGGCCTGTTCGAGTCGCGGCATCAGTACGTTTCGGGTCTGCTCACCACATCGAGACTGCATCTGTGCCAGCGCTGCATCGCGCCGGGTTCGGCTCTTCATGGCCGTGAAGACCGATTCGTCGGCGCCAACGAAGGCCGGCGACATCGAGAGGTCGATGTCTTCGGAGAAGCGGTCGATCACGCCGTAGACCTTGGACAGTGACGTGCCGCCCTTGAACACGAGATGAGGCGCCAGGGCAGGGTCGCCGAAGAGCAGCCCCAGCAGCCAGCTGACCCAGAAGTCCTTCTCGACCATCACGCTCGTTACGGCCATGCGCGCTGCCGTCTGCGTGAACGCGAGCGCCCGCCGCTCGGGTGGAAGTGCTACGAACTGCGATGCGAGTCTTGCCATCGTGCTACTTGTCCGCGGCCAAGTCCCGCAGGGTGGGCTGCATCCAGCCCGGCGCCAAGCTCAGGTCGTCCAGCAAGGTGTGACGTTCGGCTGTGGGAATACTTCGTCTGAGCTTCTCGAGCCGTTGTGGTGTCACGTGTTCCAGCCCGAGGCTGCGCAGTGCCTGGATCACCAAGCCGCTGGTGCGTCCCGCCGCGGCCATCTGGCGTGGCGTGGTCCGCTTCAGTACTATCTGCATCGGCCCCGCCTTCACGGTGCGGCTGGTGCCGTCGGTCAGGAACTCGACGCGTGCAGGCACCTGGTCGGACAGTCCGAGCAGATTGGCTGCATAGGCGCCTGTGGGTTGAAGTCGCAGCTTGTCCTTGCCGGTGATTGCCGCGACCACGGCATCGACCGACGGCCACACGGTTCCGAGCAGCGGGTCGTGCTGAGGCTTGTCGTACAGCCCTCGCGACAGTCGGCGCAGTTCGTCGCGCGCGACCAATCGCTGCAAGGCCTTGTCGACCGCAGCACGGTTACCCAGGCCCGCAAACAGCGCCGGTGTGAACACGGTGCCTGGCTTCGCGCGGCGCACCTTGCGTGAGATGGCGGCATCGATGCTCGAATCGACAGTGCGCCGAGGCCGGGTATCGCGCTTGGTGCTGGCGTGCGGTGACGGGCTGGCGGCTTTCATGTCCGAAAAATAGCACGTTTTTCGGACAGAAAGAAGTGCCTTAGAGGTGATGACTCTTCGGGGCCAGGTGACCACAGAGCTGCGCGACCTCAGGCCACGGCTCCTGGCGCAAGCTCATCGTTGTCGCAGTAGAGGAAAGCTACAGGCACCCTCAACACTCGCGCCAGGCGCATCGCCATTGGATAGTCGGGGGCATGGACACCGACTTCGTACCTGTTGATCCGGGTCGATGCGACGAACTCATCCAAACCGGCCTCAATGCCGAGCTGCTTCTGGCTAAGGCCGAGCGCAGCCCGCGCCTCCTTCAGTCGCTGCTGCCAGACCCCAGTTGCCGCATCGGCACTTTCAGCTCTTGCCATCGAGCTACGAGAGTCATAGCTTTTGTACATGCGACTACCACGACTTACGTAGCGCTCTGGTCCCCGAGACGGCAAGTCTGGAGGCACCGACTGAGCGAAAGGAGAAGTGATGTCCAGCATCGGCAGTGAATTGGGAGCATGGTGGCAAGGTCGTCCACTTTGCCGCAGCTACCACTTGGCGTACTTCGGAGCTCTACCCTTGCAGAGAGGCGCAGACCTCGCCGCGCCTCAGGTTTCGCTGCGTTGGGCCCTGGGCGCGCTGGACGCTGGCCAGTTCGAAGTGCTGGGCGTCCTGGGGCCCGACCTCAAGATGCCCGGAAACGACCGTCAGGCGCGACTTTCGCATGCGCAGCATGCGCCGCTACTTTAGAAGTTACTTCTGGAACTTCGGCGCAGTTTGGGGGACCGAACCACCGCCCTGCGGCCCCATTTTGTCCCCTGTGCAGGACGGTTGATCGAGCTTGCCCGACCTGCGTGATTGTGGGGTCTGTACAACTGCTAACGCTGGATTGGCTGGTCAGCAAGTGTTGGCTCGAAACGCCCACTGCACGCCTAGCCACTCCCGCTGAGATGCTGACCGTCGTGCGACGGGCCGCTGATCGAGTGACGGTCCTCAAGCTGACGGCCAGACTGCTGGGCCGCCGGCCGCTTCAGACTAACTCGGGCGCTCAGCGCGTAGGTGCTGTGCGGCCGGTATCGACCCTCAGCTGCCGCTGAAGTGCTCGAATTGATGGCCCTGAAGCCGACATCGGCGATACGAACCCGGTCCATCCCGGCTCGGTTTGACTTCTGCCACTGCCCTCCCTATCGCCCGAGGCGCTGTCTGTCTCTGCGCAAGGTCGACATGGATCTCAACTCAACGATGGAGATGCTATGCGCCGCTCAACCAGTCCGGGCCGAACCCAGGCGACGCTCACTTCTCGCGGGTGGGATCAAACGTCACATCTCGTCTGCATGGCCCACGGTTCGTGTCACTTCGACGCCTTGACCAAGGCGCTGCACGCCCGCACACCACACCACCCACCACTAGCGGACCAGCCGCACAAGGTAGCCGTTGACGCGGCTGTTGCTGCTGACGTAGCCGTTGCCGAACCAGACCATCCAGGCGCTGCTGGGGTAGCCCGCCAGCGGGGACGAGGACCAGAACACGTTGCTTGTTGGCGTACCAGGAAAGACTGCGACATCGATGCTTGGATTGGATCGACCGGTGTCGACGATGCTGGAGAGTTCCTTCACGTTCGGCAACCGCCATCCTGCCTGGCCCGCGGCATGGACCAGAGCCTGTTCATGCGTGTAGGCGCTTGCAGCGCCGGTGCACGCGCCGGCGCTGTACGTCTGCCCGGCGCTGCAGCGGCGCCACACCAGCCCGGTACGGCTGTCGGTGACTTCGGTGCCGTCGGCACTGATGCTGAACCGGTCCTGCGCCCAGACGCCGGCGGTGCTGACGCCCAGGGCCAGCACCAAGGCGCAGCGCGCGCCCCCGACCATACAGCGCCCAAGCGCAAGCGTGTTCATGCCCAGTCTCCTTCGGGTTGCAGAATTTGCCGCACACGGCGGTGGCGCCGCACCTGCCACAGCGCCGGGGCTGCAGCCTGCAGGCTGCCGTCGGCCGCCAGATCGAACAGTTCGCCCAGCCACGGCCGGCGGGCAAAGAGCTGGCGGCGCAGGCGCACGCTGTCGGCATGCGCGAAGTGGCCCCAGTAGCTGCCCAGCAGGGCCTGCAACTGCGCGAAGTCGGCCGCGCTCAGCGTGTGGCTGCGCAGCGCCGCCCTGCACCGCTGGTGCCAGCCCTGCAGCCGGGCGCAGCCGTGCCGCACCACCCACGGGCGCACCCGGCGGCGGTGGGCAAAGACGACGTGGCCCAGGAAGTCGATGCCACTGGCACAAGGCAGCAGGCGCGAGCCGTCCTTCAACGACAGGCGCAGCCGCTCGTGCAGGAAGGCTTCGATCTCGGCCTGCCGTTGCTGCAGCTGTTCAGGGCTTTCGCCCAGCAGCACGAAGTCGTCCACATAGCGCACGTAGTGGCGCACCTTGAGCGTGTGCTTGACAAACTGGTCCAGCGGGTTGAGCACCACGTTGGCAAAGAACTGGCTCGTCAGGTTCCCCACGGGCAGCCCGCAGCCCGGTGCCGCATGGCGCAGCCGCTTGTGCGCGGGCACTGCGGCGGCGGCGCGGGCGTCCCGAACCTGCTCGGCTGCACGACGCACCAGCAGGTTGTGGCACAGGCTGCGCAGTGCAAGGGCATGGGCAGGCGGCAAGTCACCGCGGCGTTCGGCCCGTGCCAGGCGTTCGCACAGCAAGCCATACAGCGTGGGGCGGTGAATGCTGTTGAAGAAGTTGTGGATGTCCAGTTGCAGGAAACAGCCGCCGCCAGCGGGGGGCATGTTCTCCCGCGCGCGCATGAAGGCCTGCAGGCGCTGCACGGCTGCATGGCTGCCCTTGCCACGGCGGTTGGCAAAACTGTCGTGGATGAAGACCGGCTCGAACAGCGGCTCCAGCCGCTCGACCAGCAGGTGGTGCACCACGCGGTCGGCGAAGCAAGGCGCATGGATCTCGCGCGTCTTGGGGTGCGTGACGACAAAGGAAACAGTGCGGCCGGGCTGCCAATGCCCTGCGCGCAGCGCGGCCTGCAGATCCTGCAGTCGGTCCAGCCAGCGGGCTTCGAAGGCCAGTTGGCTGAGGCTGGGCCGCTTGCCCCGGCGCGCCCGCAGCCAGGCGGCGTGGCAGGCCGCCAGACTGACAGGCACACCGGGTGCGGCTTCTTGCAAGGGGGTCACCGCGCCTGGCTCCACTGACGGGCACGCCCGCACACCACACCACCCCACCCACCACTAGCGGACCAGCCGCACATGGTTGTTGTTATTGCGGTTGTTGTTGTTGACGTTGCCGTTGTTGAAATTGACGTTCCAGGCGTTGTCGGGGTTGCCCACCAACGGGGACGAGGTTTGCAGCCCCACCCATTGCTGGCCGAAGCCGACACGCCAGAGCGCACACTTGGCAACTTTGTCGCACAGCCTTGTGGGTGGCACGGCATCGTCATGGTCTGACCCCGGATGGCCGGCCGCCCCGCCAGGGGCGCGGGGTGGCCGGTTCGCCCGCCGGGGCGGTGCGCTCACTCAGTGAAGCGGGGCTGGCCGCCCACGCGCCCTGGCGGGCGGCTGACGGCTGTGG
>JAUYAJ010000311.1 GCA_030693565.1 Rubrivivax sp. | reverse complement strand
ACCCACCGCGGCACCAGCGGGGCGCCGGTGGTGCGCCGGCTGCCGGCGCGCGCCGGGATGGCGGCCGCCGTGCTGCCTTGGCAGCTGCTGGGCGTGCATTCGGCCCGGCTCGACGTGGACGGGCGTGAAGTGGGCATCGACGAGGCGCTGGGCCTGAATTGCGCCTGGTACGCCGACATCCTGATGACGCTGACCAGCGACGAGCCGCCCACCGCGCCGGCGACCGCCGTTGGCGTGGATTGAGCCCGCCAAAAAGCCGGGCCGGAAACGAAAAAACCGCAGCCGAAGCTGCGGTTTTTTACCAAGTGGACGCCGGGTTGGGCGTTACACCGGGCGGATGTTCGAAGCCTGCGGGCCTTTTTGGCCTTGCTTGACTTCAAATTCGACGCGCTGAGCTTCGCTCAGGCTCTTGAAACCGCCGGCGTTCTGGATTTCGCTGAAGTGAGCGAACAAGTCTTTGCCGCCGCCGTCAGGCGTGATGAAGCCGAAGCCCTTGCCATCGTCGAACCACTTGACGGTTCCGGTCTGGGTAGTCATTAAAGTAAATCCTCAAACAAATGATGCGCAGCAACATGCCAACGCAGCGCAGAGCGCGCAAGAAAATCACCGAGGGGGAATTTCAGCCGGATCCCACAGAACGCGGGAGGCAGCGAGGACCTTCAGAAAACGGTCTTGAGCAAATCTACCCTCGCATTATGCGCCTTTGTGAGAAGGCCTGCTTTCAGTGCAGCGGAAACACCTTTGGAATGGCCCACATCGCGATGCCAAGGTAGACCACAGTGACCGGCGCGCCAGCGCGCAAGTAGTCGCGCAGCGTGTACTGGCCGGGCGCCATGATCATCAGGTTGGTCTGGTAGCCATAAGGCGTGAGGAAGCTGCAGCTGGCGCCGTACAGCACCGCCATCACCAGCGGCAGCGCCGGCAGCCCGGTCTGCTGCGCCATGCCCAGCGCAACCGGGAACGCCAGCGCGGCGGCAGCGTTGTTGCTCATCAGCTCGGTCAGCAGCCAGCTCAGCAAGAGCACGCCGAGCAAGGCGCCGGTCTGCGGCCCCAGCGGTGCCACCAGCGCCAGCACCGCGCCCGAGACCAGCCGCGCCACGCCCGACGACAGCATCACCTCGGAGATCACCAGCGCCCCGGCGATGATGAACACCAGCCCGTAAGGCACGTTGCGCCGCAGGTCGGCCGTGCGCGTGAAGCCCAGCAGCAGATAGGCCGTCAGCAGCAGCAGCAAGCCCTTGACGAGGTCGACCCAGCCCAGCGCAGCGGCGCCGATGACGAGCACGAAGCCGACCAGCGAGGCCACGCTCTTGCGCGGGTCGACGAACTTGGCCACCGCCGGTCGCGAGACGACGACGAAGTTGCGCTGCACGTTGTTGCGCTTGTCGAAGTCCTTGCCCACCGCCAGCACCAGCGCGTCGCCCACTTGCAGCGGGATCTGGCCGATCGCGCCGGGCAGGCGCTGGCTGCCGCGGCGCACCGCGACCACGGCGGCGTCGAACTGCGAGCGGAAATCGACTTCGCGCAGCGTGCGCCGCGCCAGCGTGGAGTTGGCGCCGATCACCACCTCGACCAGGTTGTCCAGCGGCAGCCCGCTGCGCTGGCCGTAGGTCTGCAAGCCGTGAAAGCCGGCCAGCAAGTCCAGGCGCTGAACGTCGCCGGCAAACACCAGCAGGTCGCCCGCCGCCAGCCGCTCGGCCGGCTCCACCGGGGCGATCAGGCGGCCGTCGCGGACGATTTCCGACAGGAACAGGTGGCCCAGGTGGCGCAGCCCGTTGTCGTGCACGCTGCGGCCGATCAAGCCCGAGCCCGGCAGCACCCGCGCTTCCAGAAAGTAGTCGCCCGGCGCTTCGGCCACCGGCTCGCGGTGGCGGAACAACCAGGGGTAGCTCAGCAGCATCGCCCCGCTGCAGCCGGCCAGCAGCATCAAACCCACCGGCAGCGGCGTGAAGATGTCCAGCGGCGCCATGCCCTGGGCCACCATGAAGCCGCTGATCAGCAAGTTGGTGGAAGTGCCCACCAGCGTCAGCACGCCGCCCAGCGTGGCGGCGTAACACATCGGCATCAGCAACCGCGCCGCGCCATGCTGGCGGTTGGCGCGCAGCGGGCCGATCAGCGAAGCCACCACCGCTGTGTTGTTCAGAAAGGCCGAATAGGCAGCGGTGGTCAGCACCAGCCGGGTCAGCGCCAGCGGATAACTGCCGCGCACCAGGCGCTCGGCCATGCGCTCGAGCAGGCGCGACTTGTCGAGCACCACCGAGACCAGGATCAGCAGCAGCACCGCCACCAGCCCGGTGTTGGTGAACTGCTTGAGCAGCTGCGCCAGGCTGACGTAGTCGAGCACGTAGAACAGCAGCGCGACGCCGGCGAACAGCGCCGCCGGCGACTGCCGGCCGCGCACCAGCAGCCCGACGAGCAGCGCCAGCGCGGCCAGCACCACCACTTGTTGCAGCGTCAGCACCTGAGCCACAGGTCAGACCAGGCCGCTGGCGACGAAGTGCGGGTTCTCGAAACCCGGCTTGCCGTAGGCCAGCGGCGTGCCGTCGAGACGGCAGACCTGGCCGCCGGCGGCGCGCAGCACGGCGTGGCCGGCGGCGATGTCCCATTCCATCGTGCGGCCCAGCCGCGGGTAGAGGTCGGCCTCGCCGGCGGCCAGCAGGCACAGCTTGAGCGACGAGCCGGCATTCGCCAGCGACGCCACCCGGCGCCCGGCGAGAAACGCGTCCAGCGCTGCAGCGTCGCCGTGCGATCGGCTGGCCAGCACGGCCAGCCCGGCG
>JAUYAJ010000308.1 GCA_030693565.1 Rubrivivax sp. | reverse complement strand
CGCCGGGGCAACTCGCAATTGCTCGCTCCAATGCAAACCGAAGTAGAGCATTGGAAACGGGTAACGTAATTAAGTTCCTTCAAGATTCAAACACTACACTAGCGGGTCGTGCGGCATGAGCTCAAGAAAGTGGGCGTTGCTGATGTGCGCCGCCATGTGCGCGACGGAGAAAGTGTATCCGTCCGCTGTGGATCGCGTGGTGGCTTGGGCCGCCATGATGCATGCTCGGTGTCGATGACTATCGGCGCATGGGAAGCTGCATGCTGGCGCCCAGGAGCACGCGGTTGAGCGTTCACCGGAGCGAGTTTGCCGGGGGTTCGTCGTTGGTTTTGAGCGGTGGGCGTCTCGCTGGCGGGCTTGGGTTGGCGCTTATGGCAGGCTCATCCTGGCAAGTTCGTTGCCATCGTCAATGCGAACAGAGTGGGTTGCGGTTCTATCGTTCCGAATCATGTAGTTAACATAAGATACATTGTCGCAGTGTTTATGAAAAACCCCCCAGCTTGAAGTCGATCCGGCAGATTGGCACAACATAAACTTCCAGAAGACTGATCGCCGGTTCAAGGTCGAGCCTTTGGGCGGCTTGCCGCCTTGACGATCCGAAGCGACGCACGGCGCTCTACACACAACAAGATGAACCTGCCAGCCTGGATGCCCACCGTGATCTGTGCGGTCCTTGTGCCGTTGTCGTTGACGGCCGCGCCGCTGTCGTCGTCGGAGTCTGCGCCAGGCGCCAATGGCCTCGCGCGGCCGGGTGCACACGAACCACCGCCGTCCGGCCGTGAAGCGGGTGGCATCCTGGATCGCGCCGCTGCGCCTGCGGCGATGCCGGGCACCACGAAGACCATCGAGATGCTGCTGGAATTGCAGCAGAACAAGCCTGGCCTCGAAGGTGGTGAAGCGCCCAAGCGAGAGCCCGGGCAAGCAAAGGCCGCACCGCCGGTGACTCGGCCGCCGCCTTTCGGCGCACCACCTGCACTGGGGGCCGGCGAGTTGCCGGCCGCGGCGCGGCGCCCACCGGTAGAGACCGACCCGATCGAATGGACTGCGACGCCGGGAAACCGCCGCGAAGCGCTTGGCTGGTCGAGCGGGCCGGCGCGGCCGCGGGCCGACTCGGCATACGCTGGTTCGCCGCCGAGTGGCGATGGGGATGACTTGGTCTGGCTGGTACCGCGCTCGGTGATCCGCTTTGTGCGGCAGAACCGCGACGCCGTGGTCGTGGCCAGCTTTGCGGTCCTGGCCCTGGTGTGGGCCGGCGCCGGCTACCGGTCGCGACGACGCAAGTGAGCGTCGCCAGGCGTGTCAGTCGGCGAGTTCGCCTTCGGGCTCGTCACCCTCGGCGGCCGCGTCTTCGATTCGTTGCGTGCCCGGCATCGGCTTGTCCAGCGGACGGCACATGCGGCTCGCGAGCTGGCTCAGGCGTTCCGAGCCCTCGATCGCCGCGAGGATGACCTCGGGGTTCATCATCAGCATGAAGGGGTTGCCGTTGAGTGCCGGGTGCGCCATGTCAGTTCTCCTAGGTGGACTGTCGATTCGATATCGGCAACTCTAGGGTTGAGCTGAAGCGGCGACGAGTCGGCGCGGCGCCAAAGGCCGTGTCAGCCTGCTTCTGACAAGTGCTGTCAGCGCGTCAGCGCTTCGAGCTTCTCGGACAAGGCCTCGCGGCCGCCCATGCGGGCAAAGTCGCCAGCGTGATGGCGCTTGTCGTTCTCCAGCTTGGGGTCGGCGCCGCGCTGCAGCAGCAGCGTCACTGAGGCTTCGTCGCCGTAGCGCGCAGCCATCATCAGCGCTGTGCTGCCATTGGGCGCACGGGCGTCGATGCGGGCGCCGCGGTCGAGCATCAAGGCCACGGCTTTGGGCTCGGGGCCGCTGGCGGCATAGTGCAAAGGCGTCCAGCCGTCGCGGTTGATCGCGGCGCCGCGCTCGAGCAGCCGCTGCATCCAGTCGACCCGGCCACGCAGCGCCGCCATCATCAGCGGCGTTTCACCGACGCCATTGCTCTGGTCGACCTTGATGGCCGGGTGCGCCAGCAAGGCCGCCGTGATCTTGGGCGCGTCCTCGCGCAACGCCAGGTACAGCCCGACCTGCCCTTGTTCGCTGACCGCGTTGGGGTCAAAGCCGCGCGCCAGCAGGTTGCTGACGGTGCGTGCATCGTCGCGGTCGATGGCGGCGAAGAAGTCTTCGTAGGCGCCGGCTTTCGCGGCAGAAAGTCCTACAACCAGAACCAGATAGAGGGCAAACTTAAACCAGAACTTGATCATTTGTCGAAGCCTTTAAGAGGGCTGGAATGTTGAACAAGCGCTCGAAATTGGTGCTGGTGGCAGCGCCGATCTCGGCCGCGCTGCAGTCCTTCAGCGCCGCCATCGCCGCCGCCACATGGGGCACGTAGGCTGGGCTGTTGGTCTTGCCACGGTAAGGCATCGGCGCCAGGTAAGGGCTGTCAGTCTCGATCAGGCAGCGATCCAGTGGCACGGCGCGGGCGACATCGCGCAAGTCGCTGGCGTTCTTGAAGGTCAGGATGCCGGAGAACGAGATGTGGAAGCCCAGGTCCAGCGCCGCCATCGCCACTGCCATCGTTTCAGTGAAGCAGTGGAAGACGCCGCGCACCGCGCCGCCGCCCTCCTCCCGCAGGATGGCCAGGGTGTCGTCGCTGGCGCTGCGGGTGTGCACGACCAGCGGCAGGTCGAGCGCGCGGGCGACGCGGATGTGGACCCGAAAGCGTTCACGCTGCCATTCCATCTGCTCGATGCTGCGGCCGTTGAGCCGGTAGTAGTCGAGCCCGGTTTCACCGATCGCCACCACCCGCGGCAAGGCCGCGCGGGTCTGCAGGTCGGCCATGCTGGGTTCGCTGACGCCTTCGTTGTCGGGGTGGACACCCACGGTGCACCAGAAGTTGTCGTGCTGGGTGGCCAGGGTGTGGACGCGCTCGAACTCCTCCAGCGTCGTGCAAACGCACAGCGCTCGGTCGACCTGGGCGGCGGCCATGTCGGCGCGAATGGCGTCGACGCGCTCGTGCAGTTCGGGAAGGCTCAGGTGGCAGTGGGAATCGACGTACATGGGAATGGATGGCGCTGTGGCCGTGCGGCGAGCGCCGCAGTGCTCAGAGGGTCTGCGTCGGTTTGGACGACGAGATCGAGGTACCCAGCACCTCTTCGATCTTCAGCTTGATCTGGCGCGTCTTCTCGTCGGCCGGGAATCTGACGCCAACGCCCTGGGTGCGGCCGCCGGAAGCGTTGGCCGGTGTCAGCCAGGCCACCTTGCCCGCCACCGGATAGCGCTGCGGATCGTCAGGCAGCGACAGCAGCAGGTAGATGTCTTCGCCGAGCCGGTAGTCGCGCACGGTGGGCACGAACAGCCCGCCGTCGGTCAGCAGTGGCATGTAGGCGGCGTACAAGGCGCCCTTTTCGCGAAACATCAGCTGGATGACACTGGGTCGACCGCCGCTGACCGCCGGCACGGCCGCGGCAGGGGCCACGGCTCCGGCAGGGCGGCTGGATGGGGTGTCGTTCATGAGCCAAGTGTAGCCAAGGGGCGTGCGCGCCGCCGTGACGCATCTGGCGCCAGCGCCGTTCGGGCCTGGCTGACCAGCGCGTCGACCAGCAAGCCTTCGTTCCAGCCATGGTCCTCGTGGCGGGCGACGCGGGTCAGGCTGTCGGCCCAGCGCACCAGTTCGGGCAATTGCACCGGTGCCGGCATGGCGGCGGCGCTGAAGTACAGCGGTGATCCGCCTGCGGCCATCGCCATCGCGTCATGGCACAGCTTGTGCAAGGCATCGACGACTTGCGGCACGGCCCAGCCTGCAAAAGCAGCGCCCTGCCCGGCCGCCACGGCGGCTGGCAAGGCGGACCAGGCGCGGGCATCGATGCCGGCTTGGGACATCACCAGCGCGTCGAGCGGCCGGCCGGCGGCCGCGCGCAGCAGCACGTCGCCATCCTTGACGCCTTGACCCGCCAGCCAGTCGATGGCTTGGTCGGTCGGCGGCGCTGCCAAGGCCAGGCGCTGGCAGCGGCTGCGCACGGTGGGCAGCAGCCGCTCGGGGTCGCTGGCGCTGAGCAGCAAGCGGGTGCCGGCTGGCGGCTCCTCCAGCGTCTTCAGCAGCGCGCTGGCCGATTGCAGGTTCATGGCCTCGGCCGGGTGCAGCACCAGGACCTTGGCGACGCCGCGCGAACTGGTCTTGACGATCCA
>JAUYAJ010000179.1 GCA_030693565.1 Rubrivivax sp. | reverse complement strand
CTCTTGCTACGGCCCGGCAGAGCCGGTTCCGTGCAAGGCACTTGATCAGACAACACATACACATCCAGGACGGAGAACCCCATGGCACGCAGCAAGAGCATCCTCACCGAAGCCAAGCAGATCGAGCGCGCAGTCACGCTGATCCATCTGGGCGCCCGCCTGCAGGTGCTTGAGAGCGAGACCGACCTCAGCTACGAGCGTCTGCTGCGCTTGTACAAGGAAGTGGCGGGCAAGAGCCCGAGCAAGGGCCAGCTGCCGTTCTCGACCGACTGGTTCGTCACCTGGCAACCCAACATCCACTCGAGCCTGTTCCTGAACATCCACGAGTATCTGAACAAGGTCGCGGCGCTCGACGAGATCGACACCGTCATCAAGGCCTACCAGCTCTATCTGGAGCAGATCCAGGCCCAGGCGCTGGAGCCGCTGCTCAGCGTCACGCGGGCCTGGCGACTGGTTAAGTTCGTCGACAACGGCATGTTGACGAGACCGCCTGCTGCAAGTGCCATGGCCACTTCGTCACCCACCCGCACGAAATCGCACGCCACTATGTCTGCGGTCTGTGCAACCCGCCGGCACGAGCCGGCAAAGGCAAGCTTGCTGGCGCGCTGCAGATCTGCAGCGACAACGACGCGGTCGCCGAAATCGATGTCGACAGCGCCGTCGGCGCGCCGCCAGCCGGCCGGGCGAAGGCACCGGCACGCCGCGTCGCCGCCGAGCCTGTGCACTGATCCACGCCAGTCAGCAGGCCGCGCCTCAAGTTCTGCCTCGGCGCGGCCGAAAACAGTTCCATAGGTTTCGACTGTTCTGTCTTTGTCTCCTCCTGGCACAGTAGCCTGTGCTTTCAAGCGGGTCCTCCGGGGCCCGCTTTTTTCTTGGTCGCGCGCCATGGCCGCGTATGGGCTGGCTTCGGCCGCTTTCTCGGCGCGCTGCAAGGCGGCCGGCGGCGGCACACTGCGCCTGACCATGCCCCGCCTTCGAACTGCGCTGCTCCGAGCCCCGTTGCCCTGGCCCTTGCCCGCCGTGCTGGCTTGGTTGCTGGCCTGGACGCTGTTCATCGCGGCGCGCTGGTTGGGCGCCGCGCCAGTGGTGGCGCTGGCCCTGGCCACCTTGGCGGGCGCACTGGTCGCAGCTGCTGTGCAAGGCCGTTGGCGGGGCTTGCTGGTGGCGGGGGGCTTCCCGGTGTCGGCGCTGACCTTGGCCGGCGCGGGCTCGATGCCAGCCTGGATCTGGCTGCTGGCAGCCTTGCCGCTGGTCTGGGCCTATCCGCTCAAGGCCTGGCGCGACGCGCCGTTCTTCCCGACCCCTGCGCGCGCGCTTGACGGCCTGGCCGATGTCGTGCGGCTGCCGACGTCAGCGCGTGTGCTCGACGCGGGATGCGGCGCCGGCCATGGCTTGCAGGCCTTGCGCGGCGTCTGGCCCGACGCCAGGCTCGAAGGCGTCGAGTGGAGCCGCCCCTTGCGCTGGCTGGCGGCCTGGCGCTGCCCTTGGGCGCGTGTGCGCCGCGACGACATGTGGGCCGACGACTGGTCGGGCTTCGACCTGGTCTATGTGTTCCAGCGCCCTGAGAGCATGGCCAGGGCGTGGGCCAAGGCCGAACGCGAGATGAGCGCCGGCGGCTGGCTGGTGAGCCTGGAGTTCGAGGTGCCTGGCCGCACGCCACTGGCGCGCCTGGAAGTCGACCCCCGGCGCAGTGTCTGGGTGTACAGGATGGGCCCGGCGCCCCGGGTTGCCGGCACTTCGGACTCAACTGGGCCGGCCAAGCGCCGATAACCTGGGCACAAGCCCCGTCCCTACAGACGGCGGGAAGCGAAAGCGGATAGAAAACCATGTTCGTCATCATCGGTTGGGTCGTCGCACTGGGATGCGTGTTCGGTGTCTACATCGCGCACGGCGGCAACATGGGCCCCATCCTCGCGGCCCTGCCTTGGGAAATGGCCATGATCGGCGGCGCCACGCTGGGCGCCTTCCTGGTCAACAACCAGATGAAGGTCGTCAAGTCGACGATCGCCGGCGCGCTGAGCTGCTTCAAAGGCAGCAAGTACAGCAAGGCACGCTACATGGCCTTGATGGCGCTGATGTACGACATCCTGCAAAAGGCGCGCAAGGAAGGCTTGATGTCGATCGAAAAAGACGTCGAGGAACCGCACACCTCGCCGATCTTCCAGAAGTACCCCGAGGTCGGCAACGACCACCATGTGGCGGAGTTCATCACCGACTACCTGCGCATGATGGTGTCGGGCAATCTGAACGCCCACGAAATCGAGTCCTTGATGGACAACGAGATCGAGACCCACCACCACGAATCCCACGCCGCCGTCTCGGCGATGCAGCGGGTGGCCGGCGGGCTGCCGGCCTTCGGCATCGTCGCGGCCGTGCTGGGCGTGATCAAGACCATGGGATCGGTCGGCCAGCCGCCGGCGGTTCTGGGCGCGATGATCGGCTCGGCGCTGGTCGGCACCTTCCTGGGCATCTTCCTTGCCTACGCTTTCGCCGAGCCGATGGCCGGCTTGATGGAGCAGAGGAACGAAGAAGGCAGCAAGGAGCTGCAGTGCATCAAGACCACGCTGCTGGCCAGCATGCAGGGCTACGCGCCTCAGGTCGCCATCGAGTTCGGCCGCAAGGTGCTGTACTCGACCGAGCGGCCCACGTTCGTCGAGCTTGAAGCCCACGTCAAGGGCAAGAAGTGATGATCACCTCCCGGGAGCACAGCCATGGCCGGTGACG
>JAUYAJ010000300.1 GCA_030693565.1 Rubrivivax sp. | reverse complement strand
TCCGCCAGCCGTTCTTCAGCTCGCCTGACACGGGCAAACCCCATAGATACACAGCCCTTCGGCGTGGGGCCGAAAAGCCGTTGCGCTGCGCGGGCTTACGAGGGCGTGTCACTTGTAACTGTCAAAGTCGGGTCTGAGGGCAGTCGGAATCTGGCTGATATCCGGACACCCCCCTAACATGAAGTCGGCGAGTTTGTTTCCTGTTTCTAGGGAGAGGACACGCGTCCCCCGTACATGAGGGGGGTGCTGTGCAGCAAGTCACGGGTATAACCCTGTCCATCGGCGGTTGCTTGCGGCTGCCAGATGCATAGCCTTTCACCAATGCCCGAGGTCTGTTTATGAAACTCAATCAAATCGTCGCTGCGGTAGCCTTGGTCGGACTCGGTTCGGTCGGCAGTCTTGCCGTGGCAGTAACGCCGCTGGGAACGCTGAATCCCAGCGCGTCCTTCTCCAACACGGTGTCGGGTTCGTTCCTTGATGTCTGGAGCTTCAACTTTGCGACTCCGTCCATCGTCGGCGCCTCGGTCACCAACGTCGAAGTGAGCTTCGGTTCCTTCAGTGCAGGCGGCATCTCAAACTTCGCTGCTTGGCTGAATGGGACCCCGCTGAACCTGAGCACTTCAACGCAAAACAGCCCGCCCATCACGGTGAAGACCCAAGTGCTTGCAGGCGCCGCGTCGCTGCCGGCAGGCAGCTACCAGCTCCAGGTCAGCGGCACCGTGATCGGCGGCTCGGCCTCCTATGGCGGCAACATTGTCGCGACGCCCATCCCCGAACCCGAAACCTACGCCCTGATGCTGGCGGGCATCGGCGCCATCGGCTTCGTCGTTGCGCGCCGCAAGGCCCGCGCCTGAGTCGCTCAAGCGGGGCCGGTCAACGGCCCCACAGCAACCAAGGGCGGTGCATGTGCATCGCCCTTCGTCATTGGGGCCGACGCTAAACTCAGCCGCTCCTTGTTGCCGACTTTCCACACGCCATGGCCGGACTCAATCGCTCCACCCCCACGCCCACCGCGCTCACCGTGCACCAGTCTTCGCGCGTGCTGGAGGTCGGTTTCGACGACGGTGCCTTGTTCCGCATCCCCTTCGAGCTGATGCGCGTGTACTCGCCGTCGGCCGAGGTGCAAGGCCATGGCCCCGGCCAGGAGGTGTTGCAGACCGGCAAGCGCGACGTCGTCGTCACCGACATCCAGGCCATCGGCCATTACGCCGTGCAGCCGCGCTTCTCCGACGGCCACGACACCGGCATCTTCTCCTGGGACTACCTCTACAAGCTGGGCGCCGAAGGCGACGACCTCTGGCAGCGCTACGAAGCCCGGCTGCTGGCCGCCGGCGCGCAGCGCGACGCCCCGATGCCCGTCAAGGCCGGTTCGGCCTGCGGCACCGGCAAACACTGAGCCGTCCCGGCACCAACCCCATGGCGCAGACCCACTTCGGTTTCCAGACCGTCGACGAAGGCGAGAAAGCCAAGCGCGTGCGCGGCGTCTTCGACTCCGTGGCCGGCAACTACGACTTGATGAACGACGTGCTGTCGATGGGCATGCACCGGCTCTGGAAGGCCTACACCGTGGCGGTGGCCAACGTGCAGCCGGGCGACCGTGTGCTCGACATCGCCGGCGGCACCGGCGACCTGGCGCGCGCCTTTGCCGCCCGCGCCGGCGCGCGCGGCACCGTCGTCCTCACCGACATCAACGAAGCCATGCTGCGCGTCGGCCGCGACCGCCTGCTCGACGAAGGCCTGATCCTGCCCACCGCCACCTGCGACGCCGAGCACCTGCCCTTTGCCAGCGGCAGCTTCGACCTCGTCAGCGTCGCCTTCGGCCTGCGCAACATGACCCACAAAGACGCCGCGCTGGCCGAGATGTGCCGCGTGCTGCGCCCCGGCGGGCGGCTGCTGGTGCTCGAGTTCTCCAAGGTCGCCGAGCCGCTGCGCAAGCCCTACGACTGGTATTCCTTCAAGGTCATGCCGCTGCTGGGCAAGCTGGTGGCGCGCGACGAGGACAGCTACCGCTACCTGGCCGAATCGATCCGCATGCACCCCGACCAGGCCACGCTGAAGGCGATGATGAAGAGCGCCGGCTTTGCCCATGTCGACGTCCACAACCTCAGTGCCGGCGTAGTCGCCCTGCACGCCGGGGTGAAATGCTGAATCGCCTGCGGCGGCTGCGCGCGGCTGTGGCGCCGCGCCACGCTGCACCGCTGCCAATGGCTGGCGCCGAGATCGACGAATGCCTGCGCCTGGCACGCCTGAGCTTCGTGCGCTTGCAGGCCGCCTGGGACGCCGCCGACCTGCCCACGCTGGCGGCGCTGACCACCGCGCAGTTGCTCGACGAGCTGCGCGACGAATTGCAGGCCCGCGGCCCGGCGCCCAACCGCACCGAAGTGCTGTCGCTGGACGCCCGCCTGCTGGCCGCCGAGGAGCTGCGTGAAGCCTACGTCGTCAGCGTCGAATTCTCGGGCCTGATCCGCGAACAGCTCGACGCTGCCGCCGCCCCGTTTCGCGAGCTGTGGCTGCTGGCCAACCTGAAGTCGGCCGGCCGCGGCTGGCAACTTGCCCGCGTGCAGTCGCTGAGCTGATGCCGGCGCCGGGCTGCGAATCATTCGCCATTCGCTCCAGGGCCGTGACGTATTGCCGCCGCACCACCCCCTGGATCGGGCTGCCACAGGTGGTAAGCGGCAAATACCTGCGGGTACACTCGTCCGGCTGTTGCAAGGTGGTGGTGTCCCCGGCCTGGGCTGCGTCTTCGCGGCCCGATTGCGGCGGGTGCCACGCGCCGGCGCGAATCTGAATCAGGGGGACATTTCATGAGTTTTTCGACGATCGATTGCGCCGCATCGGCGCGCCGCTGGTTGCCACTGGCCGTACTGGCCGCCGCCCTGGTGCTCGCCGGTTGCGGTGAAAAGAAAGACAAGACCGCCAGCCAGACCGCGGCCAAGGTCAACAAGAGCGAAATCACCGTCCACCAGATCAACTTCGTGCTCCAGCAGCAGCGCAACCTGCGGCCCGAGCAGGCCGACGCCGCCAGCAAGCAGATCCTGGAACGGCTGATCGACCAGGAGCTGGCGCTGCAAAAGGCCGACGACCTGAAGATCGACCGTGAGCCCCGCGTCGTCCAGCAGCTCGAAGCCGCCAAGCGCGAGATCCTCGCCCGCGCCTACCTGGAAAAGGTCGGTGAAGCCGCCGCCAAGCCCAGCGCCGAAGAGATCAAGAAGTACTACGACGACAAGCCCGCGCTCTTCAAAGACCGGCGCATCTACAGCATCCAGGAAATCGGCATCGAAGCCACGCCCGACCAGCTGCCGGCGCTGCGCGAGCGCCTGGCCGCGGCCAAGAACATCAACGAGTTCGTTGAATACCTGAAGACCAACGGCTTCAAGTTTGCCGGCAACCAGGCCGTGCGCGCCGCCGAGCAGCTGCCGCTGAACAGCCTGGACGCCTTTGCGCAGATGCGCGACGGCCAGGCCATGATCGTGCCCAGCCCCGCCGGCGTGCAGGTGGTGGTGCTGGCCGGCTCGCGCAGCCAGCCGGTCAGCGAAGAGCAGGCCCGGCCGGCGATCGAGCAGTTCATCCTCAACGAGCGCAAACGCAAGCTCGTCGAAGACGACGTCAAAGCCATGCGTGCGTCGGCGCAGATCCAGTACGTGGGCAAGTTCGG
>JAUYAJ010000286.1 GCA_030693565.1 Rubrivivax sp. | reverse complement strand
GGCTGTGCGCGAGCTGGCGGCGCGTCTGCAGGCCCCGGTGGTGCCGACGCAGATGGCGCTCGGCGTCGTGGCCTGCGACCACCCGGCCTTCATCGGCCATGGCGGCCTGATTGCCGGCGACGCCGTGCAACGCGCGTTCGGCGAGGCCGATGTGATCGTCAGCATCGGCTGCCGCTTTTCGTCGTGGCTGTGGGACGAGCACGGGCCGCTGGCGCGACCGCAGCACACGCTGATCAACATCAACGTCGATGCGTCCGCGCTCGGCAGCCCCGCGCTTCATGAAGTGGCGATGCAGGCCGACGCCCGACTGGCGATCGACGACCTGCTCGCCGCGCTGCCGCCGCAGTGGCCGGCCGTCGAGCCGGGCTGGCTGCCGGCGCTGCGTGCGCTGCGTGCGGCTCATGAGACTCGGCTCGCCGAGATGGCGCGCGAGACGGCGGCCGTCATGCATCCAGCGGCGCTGGCGCATGCGGTGGGGCAAGCCTTGCCGGCCGACGCCCTGGTGGTCTACGACGGTGGCCACACGACGTTCTGGAGCAACGACTTGACGCCAGTGCACAGCGTGCGCACGCGTTTCCATGACCCCGGCATGAGCCAGCTCGGTTACGGCCTGCCTTATGCCTTGGCGTTGCAATGGTTGCACCCGGGTCGAGCGGTGTTCAACCTGACCGGTGACGGCGCCTTCGGCTTCACGCTTCAAGAACTCGACACAGCGCGCCGGCTCAAGCTGCCGGTCATCAACATCATCCACAACAACGCGTCCTGGGGCGTCATCCGCCAGGGTCAGCGCAAGCAGTTCGACTTCGAGTTCGGCACCTCGCTGTCGGACACCGACTACGCGGCGATCGCACGCGGTTTCGGCTGCCATGGCGAGGTCGTCGACGATGCCACCACCATTGCCGCGGCGATCGGGCGTGCCCGCGCCTCAGGGCTGCCGGCGGTGATCGACTGCCGCACCCGGTTCGTTCCGCACCCGGCGATGCCAGCCTTCGGCAGCATGAACCGCTACGGTTTCGACGCGATCACCGGCGCTGCACCCACCATCGACCTCGCGTTGAAGGCGGACTAGTGTGGTGTTGCACGCTGTGAGGCACTTAAGAAAACCGATGGATTTGGTCCTGTGGCTAGGAGGCTGTCGGGCTTTGGGTCGGGCCCGCGCCGGGGAGAGTTCGGCTGCCAGTCTAGGCGTCGGCGAGGCGTATAGCCGAGCCACACTGTGGACTTCTTCAAGCAAGAGGTGAGCCTTGATGAGGGAACTGGTCGAGTTTGATCGGTACATGACGCACCTGTGCGCCGGCTTGGGTCACGCGGACCGGCATGCCGGCTTGCGCGGGTACTGCACGGGACTGATGGCGCCGCTGCAGCGCAAGAGCGTGGAGCCGATGGCCGCGCACCTGGCACCTACGAACACGCGATCGCGGCACCAGTCGCTGCACCACTTCGTGGCCGACTCGGCGTGGTCGGACGACGAAATGCTGTTGCGTGTGGCGCAGTGGGTGGTGCCGGCCATGGACTTCAGCGACGCCGGCTGGTGGATCGTCGACGACACCGGCTTTCCCAAGCAGGGAACGCACTCGGTGGGCGTTGCGCGTCAGTACTGCGGGATGCTGGGCAAGCAGGAAAACTGCCAGGTGGCGGTCAGCGTGTCGCTGGCAGCCCAAGGCGGCAGTTTGCCGGTGGCCTGGCAGTTGTACCTGCCCAAGGAGTGGTGCGAAGACGAGGCGCGACGCGTCAAGGCCGGCGTACCCAAGGACGCGACATTCGCCACCAAGCCGACCATCGCCTTGACGCAGATCGAGCGGCTGCTCGGCCAGGGCGCCCCCAGGTACTGCGTGCTGGCAGACGCAGGCTACGGGACGGATACGGCGTTCCGGGAGCAGCTGAGCGAGATGGGCCTGACTTATGTCGTTGGCGTGACCGGCCAGGTCAACGTCTGGCCACCCGGGCACGCGCCGCTGCCGCCCGAGGTCTGCAGCGGGCGCGGCAATGTCCCCACGCGTCAGCGCCTGGGCCAGGCAGCACACCAGCGACCCGTGTCCATGAAGGAACTGGCGCACGCGCTGCCTGCGACGCAGTGGCAGAGCATCGAATGGCGCGAGGGCACCGATTTCACGCTGCGATCACGCTTTGCCATGGTGCGCGTCCGCGCGGCGCATCGCGATCACCACCGCAACGAACTGCGGCCCGAGCAGTGGGGGCTTATCGAGTGGCCCGAAGGCCATCAGGAGCCGATGAAATACTGGCTGTCGACCTTGCCCGAGGAGATACCGCTCGAGCGCATGGTGCTGGAGGCCAAGATGCGTTGGCGCATCGAGCGCGGCTACCAAGACCTGAAGCAGGACCTCGGACTCGGGGACTACGAAGGCCGGGGCTGGCGCGGCTTGCATCATCACGCCAGCCTGAGCATTGCCGCCTACGGCTTCCTGATGGCGCAACAACTTCGGCACCCCGAAGGTGCGGGCAAGAAAAGCGCCGCCCAACGCCAAGAACCTGCCCTACCCACGCATTACAGGCCTCGCGGCAGCCCAGCGCACGCAGCGCCACGTCCCATCGTCCATCACGACTTTGCGGCTGCTTATCGCCGCAGCCTTGCTCAGGACACTACCTCGATGTCCGTGCTGCCTGCGCGCAAACGCAAGGCTAGGCTTGTGCCACAGTAAGACTAGGCGTGTGGGCGGCAGAAGGCGATGCCCGGCCATGTCTTGTCGCTATGCTGGCAGCGCCATTCCCCCACCACAGCGAGGTCCCCACCATTGATGAAGAGATTGTCGAGAAAACCGAACTGGAGAAGTCCCGCGACATCGTCTCCCAGCTCAAGGAGATCGAGCACTACCCGCGCGCCAACATCGAGAAGCTGACGGCGCACTGGCTCAAGCTCGACGGCGAGCTCAAGCAGCCCGCCATTGCCAAGGCCCTCGAAGCCTTGCTGACGCACCAGAACACCTTCCACGACGCGCTCGAGAAGACCATTCACGACTACGAGGCCGTCTGCGCCGCGATGACGCCCTGAGCCCGGCTCGGGCGGTGCACCCCGGCGCTGCCGCTCGGCCACAATCGGCGCCATGGAATTGCCGATCGAATGGTTGCCCGCCGCGGGCGCGCCTGAACAACTGATTCTGCTGTTCCACGGCGACGCTGGCAGTGGCGCTGACATGGCGCCGCTGGCGCAGGCTTTGCGCGCCGCATTTCCGCAGGCCGCGCTGCTGGCGCCTGACGCCGCGCCGTCGGTAGGCGGCAGCCGGCACTGGGCCGCCGCTGGCCCGCCGGACGACGACGGCCTGGCCCCGCGCCTGGCCGCCGCGCTGCCCGGCCTGCTGGCTTGGGTTCAGGCCCAGCAGCAACGCCTGCAGGTCAGCCCGGCGGCGACCG
>JAUYAJ010000273.1 GCA_030693565.1 Rubrivivax sp. | reverse complement strand
TCGAAGACGTGCTCGAGATCGTCGCCAAGGAAAAGCCGATCGGCGTCATCGTCCAGTACGGCGGCCAGACGCCTTTGAAGCTGGCGCTCGACCTCGAAGCCAACGGCGTGCCCATCATCGGCACCAGCCCCGACAGCATCGACATCGCCGAGGACCGCGAGCGCTTCCAGGGCCTGCTCAACGACCTGGGCCTGCGCCAGCCGCCGAACCGCACCGCGCGCACCGAGGAATCGGCGCTCAAGCTGGCGCAGGAAATCGGCTACCCGCTGGTGGTGCGGCCGAGCTACGTGCTCGGCGGCCGCGCGATGGAGATCGTGCACGGCGACAAGGACCTCGAGCGCTACATGCGCGAAGCGGTGCGCGTGAGCGAGAAGTCGCCGGTGCTGCTCGACCGTTTCCTCGACGACGCCATCGAGGTCGATGTCGACTGCATCAGCGACGGCGTCGACGTCATGATCGGCGGCATCATGGAGCACGTCGAACAAGCCGGCGTGCACTCGGGCGACTCGGCCTGCTCGCTGCCGCCGTACACGCTGCCGGCGGCGCTGCAGGACGAACTGCGCCGCCAGACCGCGATGATGGCGCGCGCGCTCAAGGTCGTTGGCCTGATGAACGTGCAGTTCGCGATCCAGGGCGAGGGCGACGACGCCGTCGTCTATGTGCTCGAAGTGAACCCGCGTGCCTCGCGCACCGTGCCTTTCGTCAGCAAGGCCACCGGTCAGCCGCTGGCCAAGATCGCCGCGCGCTGCATGGCCGGCCAGCCGCTGGCGCGCCAGCGTGGCCGCGACGGCCGCGCGCCGCGCGAAGTGGTGCCGACCTACTTCAGCATCAAGGAAGCGGTGTTCCCGTTCAACAAGTTCCCCGGCGTCGACCCGATCCTGGGCCCGGAAATGCGCTCCACCGGCGAGGTGATGGGTGTCGGCCGCAGCTTCGGTGCGGCCATGCTCAAGAGCCAGCTGGGCGCGGGCTCGCGGCTGCCCACCAGCGGCACCGTCGTCATCAGTGTGAAAAACGCCGACAAGGTGCGCGCTGTCGAGGTGGCACGTGACCTGATCAGCCTGGGCTTTGCCGTTGTCGCCACCAAGGGCACGGCAGCGGCGATTGCCGCTGCCGGCATCGCGGTGGGCGTGGTGCACAAGGTCAACGACGGCCGGCCGCACATCGCCGACATGATCAAGGCCGGCGAGATCCAGCTCGTCTTCACCACCGTCGACGAGACGCGCTCGGCGATTGCCGACTCGCGCGACATCCGCACCGCGGCGCTGGCCAACCGGGTGACCTACTACACGACGATGGCCGGCTGCGAGGCGGCGGTCGAGGCGATGAAGCACCAGGCCGACCTCGAGGTCATGTCATTGCAGGAACTGCAGGCCGAACTGCATTAACATCGGACATCCGACATCCGCCGCAGGTCACCCGCCAGGGTCCCGTGCGGCGGCTTCACTTTGCACTGCGGATTCCAAGCCCATGACCACGATTCCCCTGACCCGGCGCGGCGCCAACAAGCTGAAAGAAGAACTGCACCGTCTCAAGACGGTGGAGCGCCACGCCGTGATCCAGGCGATTTCCGAAGCGCGCGCCCAAGGCGACCTGTCCGAGAACGCCGAGTACGAGGCAGCCAAGGACAAACAAGGCTTCATCGAGGGCCGCATTCTCGAACTTGAGAGCACGCTGGCGGCGGCGCAAGTCATCGACCCGTCGGCCGTGGACGCTGGCGGCCGCGTGGTGTTTGGCACCACCGTCGACCTCGAGGACGAGGACAACGGCACCCGCGTGACCTACCAGATCGTCGGCGACGACGAAGCCGACCTCAAGCTCGGCCTGATCTCGATCAGCAGCCCGATCGCCCGCGCGCTGATCGGCAAGGAGTCCGGCGACGTCGCCGAGGTGCAAGCACCCGGTGGCCTGAAGCGCTGGGAAATCGTCGACGTCCGCTACGTCTGATGGGTCTGGAGCGCTGGCGCCGGCTGTTGCCGGGCCTGTGGGCTGGCGGCTTGCTGTGCGTGGCCTTGCTGGCGACACCGGCGCCATTTGCGACGCTCGCTGCCGCCGACGCCGGGCGTGTGGTGGCGCGGATGCTGGCGCACGAAGCCCATGCCAGCCTGGCGCTGGGGATCGTGATGCTGGTGCTGGAGCGCGTCGCCGCGCGCCGGCGGGCGGGGGATCAGCCCGGCTCGCAGTTCAGCGCCGGCATGGTGCTGACGCTGGGCGCGCTGTTCTGCACCGTGGCTGGCTACTTTGCGCTGCAGCCGATGATGGTCGCGGCGCGCGCCGGTCAAGGCAGTCTGAGCTTCGGCCAGTTGCACGCGCTGAGCGCCGCCTTCTACCTCGTCAAGCTGGGCCTGGTGCTGGCGCTGGCCTGGCGGGCCAGTGCGCTCAGCGCTCTCAGTCGGACGCCTTCTTCTTGACGCTGCTGGCACGCACCTTGGCGCGCTTGATCATGCCGCCGGCGGTGACACGTTGATTGCCGAACACCTGCACCTTCTTCACCGTGGCGCGATGGTTGCCGCTCTTGGAGAACGACACCAGCTTGACGGTGCGCGGACCCGGCATGCGGTCGTCACGCTCGACCTTTTCCTTCGGTGGCAGCGGCCGCCACAGCACCAGCAACTTGCCGATGTGCTGGATGGGCGCGGCGTCCAGGCGCTCGGCGAGTTCGCGCAGCATGGTTTCGCGGGCCTCGCGCTCGTCGGAGAAGACGCGGACCTTGATCAGCCCATGGGCCTTGAGCGCACCGTCGATTTCGCGCACCACGGCGTCGGTGAGGCCATCGTTGCCGATGTGCACCACGGGGTCGAGGTGATGGGCGTCGGCGCGGTGGTCTTTGCGCTGGGCGGGGGTGAGTTGGATGGCGGGCATACCCGTATTATCGGCCCAGCATGAAGACAGGATCAAAAAAGGTCAACAAGGCGTGGCTCAACGACCACGTCAACGATACCTATGTGAAGCTGGCCAAAAAAGAGGGTTACCG
>JAUYAJ010000271.1 GCA_030693565.1 Rubrivivax sp. | reverse complement strand
CGCTGGCGTGGCTGGTCGCGGCGCTGCTGCTGCCGGCGCGCCGCGCCCTGCTGGCCGCCAGTGCCGTGGCCGCCGCCGTGCTGCTGGCCGGCGTGGTGGCGCTGGCCGGCGGGGAGGCCGCGCAGCGCGCGGCCGTGCTGCCAGCGCTGGCGCGAGTCTCGCTTGGCAGCGGTTTCTGGCTGGCGCTGCTGTGTTTGTGGGCGGCGGCGGCTGACGCGCTGCGCCAGCTCGGCCTGGGGCGCTGGCCGCATGCCGCGGCGCATGCGCTGCTGTGGCTGCTGCCGGCGCTGCTGCTGGCCGGCGGTGCGCTCGACGCACTGTCGCTGCTGAAGGAATATGCGAATCGGCAGGATGTGTTTGTCGGCGCGCTCGGGCGCCATCTGCACATCGTTGGCGCGGCGCTGGTGCCGGCGCTGCTGATCGGGGTGCCGATGGGCTGGCTGGCCACGCGCAGCGAGCGGCTGGCATCGCCTTTGTTCGCCACGCTGGGCATCGTGCAGACGCTGCCGTCGATCGCGCTGTTCGGCCTGCTGATGGCGCCGCTGGCCTGGCTGGGCCAGGTCTGGCCGGCGTCCGGGCTGCAAGGCATCGGCCTGGCGCCGGCGCTGGTGGCGCTGACGCTGTACGCCTTGCTGCCCATCGTGCACGGCGTTGCCGCCGGTCTGCAACAAGTCCCGGCAGCGCTGCTCGAGGCCGCCACGGCGATGGGCATGAGCCGTGGCCAGCGGCTGCGCCAGGTGACGCTGCCGCTGGCGCTGCCGGTGTTGATGTCGGCGCTGCGCCTGACCGCCGTGCAGTTGATCGGGCTGGCGGTGGTGGCGGCCTTGATCGGCGCTGGCGGTCTGGGCAGCCTGGTCTTCCAGGGCCTGCTCGGCAGTGCGCACGACCTGGTGTTGCTGGGCGTGCTGCCGGTGGTGGCGCTGGCGCTCGGCGTCGACGCGCTGCTGCGGCTGTTGACACCGGCGCCGCTGGTGCCGCAGCGATGATCGAATTCGTCGGCGTCAGCAAACGTTTTGGCGCCGTCAGTGCGCTGGACGGCGTGTCGTTGCACTTCGAGGCCGGGCGCATCACCGCGCTGATCGGCGCTTCGGGATCCGGCAAGTCGACGCTGCTGCGGCTGATCAACCGCCTGCTCGAGCCCGACGCCGGCCGCATCTTGCTGGCCGGCCGCGACGTCGCTGCCGGGCCGGCCGAGGCGCTGCGCCGGCGCATCGGTTACGTGATCCAGTCGGTCGGGCTGTTCCCGCACTGGACGGTGGCGCGCAACATCGCCGCCGTGCCCCGTTTGCTGGGCTGGCCGGCGGCGCGCATCGACGCGCGCGTCGACGAACTGCTGGCCTTGCTCGGCCTCGATCCGGCGCTGCTGCGCCAGCGCTACCCGCACCAGCTCTCGGGCGGCCAGCAGCAGCGTGTCGGCGTGGCCCGTGCCTTGGCGGCGCAGCCCGAGGTGTTGCTGATGGACGAGCCCTTCGGCGCGGCCGACCCGCTGACGCGCCAGTCGCTGCAGACCGAACTGCTGCGCCTGCAGCGCACGCTGGGCAGCACCGTCATCCTCGTCACCCACGACATCGACGAAGCCTTGCGCGTCGGCCAGCAACTGGTGTTGCTGGATCACGGCCGCGTCGTTCAGACCGGCACGCCGCTGCAGTTGCTGGCCACGCCGGCGGCGCCGCTGGTCAGCGACTTCCTGGGCCGTGCCACGCTCGGGCAGCGCTTGCTCGGCCTGCGCCAGGTGGCCGAGATCCTGCGCCCCGGCGAGGCCGCCGATGGCGCGGCGCTGCGGCCCGAGCAAAGCCTGCAGGACGCGCTGGCGCTGTTCCTGACGCGGCGCACGCCTTGTTTGCCGGTGGCCGACGCACAGGGCATGGCGCTGGGCGTGATCCGCTTCGTCGACTTGCTGGCGCCGCCATGACCGCCGCTGCAACCGCCGCCGCGGCGCTGCAGCGCGGCCAGCAATGGGCCTGGGCGCGCGAACCGCTGCCCTGGGCGCTGGCAGCCTTGCTGCTGCTGGCCACCGGGATGCCGCGCCTGGAACCGGTGTTTGCGGCGCTGTTTCCGGCGCTCGCGCGGCCGCTCTACGAGCAAGACAGTTTTCTCGCCTTGCTGGGGGCGCATGCAGCGCTGGTGGGTTTGTCGAGCCTGGTGGCGGTCGGCATCGGCGTGCTCGCGGCTTGGTCGGTCACCCGGCCAGCCGGGGCTGCATTTCGACCACTGCTGGAAACGCTGGTGGCGATCGGCCAGGCCGTGCCGCCGGTGGCGGTGCTGGCACTGGCGGTGCCGGTGATCGGCTTTGGCGACTGGCCGGCGCTGGTGGCGCTGACCCTGTACGGGCTGCTGCCCATCGTGCGCGGCACGCTGGCCGGCATCGAATCCGTGCCCACCGCGGTGCTGGAGGCGGCCGACGGCCTGGGCCTGAGCCGCTGGCAGCGCCTCTGGCAAGCCGAGCTGCCGTTGGCACTGCCAGCGCTGCTGGCGGGCGTGCGCACTTCGGTGGTGATCAACATCGGCACCGCCGCCATTGCTTCGACGGTGGGGGCGCGCACGCTGGGTTCGCCCATCATCGTCGGCCTGGCCGGCTTCAACCTCGCCTATGTGTTGCAGGGCGCGCTGCTCGTCGGTGGGTTGGCGATCGTTGCCGACATGGCTTTCGCCCGGCTGGGGCGGTGGCTGCAGCGCTGGCGCGCGCCGGACGCGCCGTTCAAGGCCTGATTCAGACCTGCAGGCTCAGCATCAGGCCTTGGCGCGCGTCGACACGCCCGGCCAGCAGTTCGCCATAGGCCGACAGCAGCGCAGCAGCGCCCGCCTGTTCGCTGATCCGGACCCAGCCGCCGCCGTCGACCTGGGCGATGAAACCAGCCCAGGCCACCGCCAGTCGGCGCTGCAGTTCGGCGCTGCCCCAACCGTGAGGCGGCGGCGCGCTGCGCTTGTTGATCTGCGCCGGCGCGAAGAACAGCGTCGGCCGCGGGCCTGGCAGGTCGCGCGCCGAGCCCAGGCCTTCCCAATGTGTGCCTCCGATGGAACTGCTGTAGCGCAGTTGATCGCCGAAGTGGCTGTGCACCGCCAGGCGCAAGGCGGCGTTGCCGGCAAAGTCGACGTAGACGCTGGCGGTCGACGCCGGCATGGCGGCAACTTCGTCGTAGCTGCGCACCTCGTCATAGCAGCCCAGCGAGCGCGTGAACGCCAGGTTGCCAGGTGAGGTCAGACCGATGATCTTTGGCGCTCCCGGCGCGCCGCGCCGCAGCGACAAGCAGTGCGCGGTGCCGAAGGCGGTCTTGCTCGACGCGCTGGACAGCAGCACTTGTTCGGCGCCAAAGAAATCCGCTTCGGCGAGGAAGTCGTCGATCAGGAACGAGGTCGTGAACAGCGGCCGCAGCACCGCCTGCAGGCCTTCGGCCTCGGGCTTCCAGCCCGGGTCGGCGTCGCAAAAACTGTACTGGTTGTAGACGGCGGCCAGTTCCTGGCGGTGTGGCGCGCCGTCAACGAAACCGGCGGCCGAGACGCGGGACGGCGTCACCACCAGGTAGCTGCCGGCCGGGTAATAACCCCAGACGCGCCGGCCCACGGCCAGGCCGTCAACGCGGGATTCGACCACGCTGGCAAAACCCCACACCGGCAGGCAGCCCAGCGCGGCGTCGCCACTGGGAAAGAACTGCCAGTACTTCATGGCCTCGCCGAAGGCGGCGTAGGTGATGTTGTTGGCGGTCAGCGCAAAGCGCTCGACGGCCAGCCGGGCCTGGCCGTGGGTCAGCGCGCAGGCGGCGGGCGCGTCGGGGTCGGGGCCGAGTCGGGCCTCGGTCAACTGGCCGCGTTGAATGAAGAGTCGCTGGGGCGAGGTCGGCGTCATGACGGTTTCCGGGTGAATGGACCCTGGATGATGCACGTCAGGCGACAGCGATGAGCATGAATCTCAAGGCGACGAAGGCGCGCAAGCCGTGGCATGGCGGCGCGGAGCTCGCCACTACACTGCGATGATCGGAACCAACTGTCGGCCACTTTGGTGTCCAGACTGCTCGGACACACCATGGCACAGATAGCGACCGACTACCTGATCATCGGCAGCGGCACCGCCGGCCTGGCGTTCGCCGACACCTTGATCGCCGAGACCGATGCCGATGTCGTCATCGTCGACCGCCATGGCAAGCCGGGCGGTCACTGGAACGACGCCTACGACTTCGTCACACTGCACCAGCCGTCGGCCTTCTACGGCGTCAACTCGATGGCGCTGGGCAGCGGGCGCATCGACAGCGCAGGCCTGAACCAGGGCTTGTACGAACTGGCCTCGGGGGCCGAGGTCTGCGGCTACTTCGACCGCGTGATGCAGCAGCGCCTGCTGGCCAGCGGCCGGGTGCGCTATTACCCGATGTGCAACCACTTGGGCGATGGCGAATTCCAGT
>JAUYAJ010000262.1 GCA_030693565.1 Rubrivivax sp. | reverse complement strand
TCGAAGATGGCCAGGTCGCCGGCGTCCATCTTGGCGTCGGCCTTGTCGCCCAGTGGACGGATCAGCACGCCGCCGAAGGTGTGCAGGTTGAGCCAGACCATGATGTTCGGGTGGCGCGTCGCGAAGTCGAGCACGGCGCGTGTTTCCGGCGCGCTGCCCGGGTAGTGGCCGGCGCCGACCTGTTGCGGCTCGGGCGCCCACTGGTAGGGGAAGTTGCGGTTGAAGTCGTAGAAGTTGTCGGACAGGAAGTGCGGCGCCGGGATCGTGCGGCCGTCGAAGTTGGCGATCCGGCCTTCGGGGTAGAGCTTGAAGTAGGGGCCCGGGTCCTCGGGCAGGCGCGCCACCATCACCGGGGGGTCCAGCACCTGGCCGTCGTCGCCGCGCAGTTCGACGAGTTCGCCTTCGGGGTCGGCCTGGCGCATGTAGCCGCTGAGGCCGTCGCCGTCGAGGTCGGCACATTGCCAATGCGCATGGCTTCGGTGCGTGCGGTCGTCGACCGGGCTCGAGCGCAGGTAGCGGCCCTGCTTGAGCACCTGCTCGGCGCCGTCGGGCGAGATGCGCGGCACGACGTAGAACAGCGTGTCCTTCAGCGCCTGGGCCATGTGCGCCGGGAAAGGCTTGGCGCCGACCTCGGTCGCGCCCAGGTGAATGGCGATCAGGTCTTCTGCGACCGCCAGCGCCACGCTCGAACCGCAGACCTCGGAGGCGTGCATGTTGGCGTCGATCCAGACCGCGGGCCGCACCCGGTCGGGGTCGCGGCCGATGGTCAGCAGCGGGATGTCGCGGCCTTCGGCGCTGCGGCCGATCGAGCCCACACGGGCAATGTCCGGATGCTGCTGCGCCCAGTCAGCGAGCTGGGCGAGGATCTCGGCGTGGTCGACGTATTTGCTTCGGAACATGCGGGGGCTTGGTGGAGGTGATGGTCTGGCCATCGGTGGCGGATTCTGACCTGACGCGCGACTGGAAGTGCCGGTGGTCCTTGGCTACACCCGCCGCGCTCGCCCGGCCCAGAACGGCTCGCGCAGCCGGCGCTTGAAGATCTTGCCGCTGTCTTCGCGCGGCAAGGCGGCGTGGAAGTCGATGCGCCGCGGCAGCTTGTAGCCGGCCAGCCGCGGGCGCAGGAAGTCGCGCACCGCGTCGGCGTCGATCACCGCGCCAGCCTGCAACTGCAGCGCGGCGGCCAGTGTCTCGCCGTATTCGTCGTCGGGGATGCCGAACACCGCGGCGTCGGCGACGCCAGGCATCGTGAGCAGCTGGGCCTCGATCTCGGCCGGGTAGATGTTGACGCCGCCCGAGATCACCATGTCGGACTGGCGGTCGACCAGGGTCAGGCAGCCGTCGTCGTCAAGGAAGCCCAGGTCGCCCAGCGTCCACAGGCCGTCCGTCTCCAGGCGCTGGCGGGCGGCGTCGTTGTGGATGTAGCTGAAGTCGGCCATCGCATCGCTGCGCGCATGAACCAGGCCGACCTCGCCGGCCGGCAGCGGCCGGCCACCCTCGGCCAGCACCGCCAGCCGCACGCCGGGCAGCGCGCGGCCGGCGGCGCCGGGCTTGCGCAGTGCTTGCGCGCTGTCGATGTGGGTCACCCAACCGAGTTCGCTGGCGGCATAACCTTCGTGGATCACCGGCCCCCACCAGTCGATCATGCGGCGCTTGATCTCCGGCGGGCAGGGTGAGCCGGTAGACGCGACGAAGCGCACCGAGCTGAGGTCGTGACGGCGCCGCGTGGCTTCGTCCAAGCCGAGCAGGCGCACGTACATCGTCGGCACCAGGTAGAGGTGCGAGATGCGTTCGGATTCGATCAGCGCCAGCGTGCGCGCGGCGTCGAAGCGCGGCTCGATGACGATGTGGGCGTCGCGCAGCGCCGACTGCAGCACGTAGGTGGACGGCGCCGAGTGGTAGATCGGCGCGCTGATCAGCACCCGCATGCCGGCCTGCATGCCGAGCACGATGGCGGTGGCCTCGCTCAGCGCCTGCAGCTGCGCCGGTGTCGCGACCTCGCGCCGGATGCCTTTGGGCAGCCCGGTCGTGCCCGAGGTGTAGACCATCGCGCTGCCGGGCGCTTGCTGCGGCGGTGGCGTGGTGCTGGCGGCGTCGCGCACGCTGTCCCAGTTCGGCAGGCCGGCCGGCACGCTGCAGTCGGCGTCGACCAGACGGCAGGCCTGGCGCGTGTGCGCTTGCGGGGCGACGACGAAGACGCGCACGCCGGGCGGGATGGCGCCTTCCAGCTGCGCCAGCAGGTCGGCATGGATGACGAGCAGCTTGGCGCCGCTGTCGGCCAGGATGTGGCGCAGCTCGGCGGCTTTGAAATGCCAGTTGACGGGGCACCAGCGCCCGCCCAGCCAGCGTGTGGCCAGCATCAGCTCGAGCATCACCGGCTCATTGCGCAGCATCAGCGCGACGACGTCGCCGGCCTGCACGCCGCAGCCCGCCAAGGCGCTGGCGGAGCGCTGCCAGCGGGTGAAGAAGGTGGGGCCGGATTCGACCGCGCCGCCGAACTGGACCGTCGGCCGCATCAGGTGCCTTGCAGCGCTTGTTCGAGGTCGGCGATGAGGTCGGCGCAGTCTTCGAGGCCCACCGACAGCCGCAGCAAGTCAGGCGGCACTGGCGAGCCCGCGCCTTCGATGCTGGCGCGGTGTTCGATCAGGCTTTCGACCCCGCCGAGCGAGGTGGCGCGCTTCCACAATTTCACGCCCGCCGCGGCGGTGATCGCGGCCTGCTCACCCGCCCTGACACGGATCGACAGCATCCCGCCAAAACCGCCCTGCATCTGGCGCTTGGCCAATTCGTGGCCGGAATGGGTGGGCAGGCCGGGGTAGAGCACATGGGCGATGGCCGCGTGGTTGGACAGGCGGGTGGCCAGTTCCATCGCCGAGGCGCAGGCCGCGCGCACCCGCAGGTCCAGCGTGCGCATGCCGCGGATCAGCAGATACGCCTCGAACGGGCCGAGGATCTGGCCCAGCGTGTGGCGCACGCGCTTGACGCGGGC
>JAUYAJ010000258.1 GCA_030693565.1 Rubrivivax sp. | reverse complement strand
CGCCGGTCTGCAGCGCCTGGTAAACCTCGCTGAAGGCCATCTTCTGCGGGTTCGCGCCCAGCGCCTTGAACTGCGCTTCGAGCACGTCGGACGCCTGGATGCGGAACTTCACGCCCTTGACGTCTTCGGGCCGGACCAGCTTGTCCTTGTTGGTCGACAACTGCTTCATGCCGTTGTGCCAGTAGTCCAAGCCGCGCAGACCGCGGCTCACCATCGAGGCGAGCAAGGCCTCGCCATGCGGGCCGGACTGGAAACGGTCGACGGCTTCGATGTCGTCGAACAGGAAGGGCAGGTCGAAGACCTGGATCTTCTTCGTGTAGCGATCGAACTTGGACAGCGAAGGCGCGATGAAGTGCACGTCGCCGAGCAGCACGGCCTCAAGCTCCTTGGCGTCGCCGAACAGCTGCGAGCTGGGGAACACCTGGACCTGAACCTTGCCGGGCAGCTTCTTCTCGGCAAGCTCCTTGAACTTCAGCGCGCCCTGGCCTTTGGGCGTGTTCTCGGCCACGACGTGGCTGAACTTGATGACCATCTGCGCCTGGGCGGCGCCGGAAGCAGCAAGTGCGAGCGCAATGGCGCCGGCAATGACGGATGCGTAGAGTCTCAAGTCGAATCCTCCTGTAGTGCAGCGCAGGCCTGGCCACGCGTGCCGGGACACATGCGTCAGTCTCAGCGGGCTCGCCGAACCGGACGTCCTTCTTTCACGGTAGTCCAAAAACCGGACTCCGGTCAATTCCTCGGGCTTACCCTTGGTCCGGACTGACGGGCTTCCCGCCCAGCCAGCGCGCCACGTTGCCGTCCTCGGCCAGCGACCAGGCGCGGGCGATGACGCGGCGCATCTCGGCTTCGCCCGCGCCATCGCGGTAGGCCGCAAGCCGCAGCGCCTTGTCTTCCAGTTCGGAGCGACTCAAGCTGTTGCCGGGGTCGCCTTTGGGCTCGTCGACGCGGGACTCGAACCGCCGACCGTCGGTGGTCGTCACGCTGACTTTGCCGATCCAGCGCGCCGGGTAGGCGGCGTCGACCTCGGGGTCGAGCACCATCGTCACCTTGTCGCGCAGCGCCAGCACCGCCGGGGCGCGGAAGTCGGCATCGAACTCGGCCAGCCCGGCGCGGCCATGGCGCGCGATCAACGCCAGCACCGTGCCCATCGAAAACTTGGCCTGGTGCACGGTCTGCGGGTCGGTGACCGGGCCCAGCACGTCGATCGCGCCCTGGTGCACATGGGCCGTCACGCGGGCCAGCGCGTCGATGTCCAGACGATTTCCCTGCATCAGCTGCAGCAAGGCATCGGCCGCCGGGTGCGTGTGGCGGCACGAAGCATGAAACTTGAACGAGGTCTCGGCCAGCGCCCAGCGGCTGCCCAGCCGGTCGCACAGTCGCGCCGGGTCGGCGTCGCTGGACATGCCTGCGGCCATGCCGCGCGCGCCGTCGAAGATGCGCCGCGCGCCGGTGAAGCCGTCTTGCGCCAGATAAGCCGCGCTCAGGCCGGCGCCGGCAGCATGTGCGGTGTGCAGCTGCTTGGAGTCGGCGGCGTCGCGCAGGAACTCCCACAGCCCGGCCGACTGCGTGCCAGCCGAGCCGAAAGCATGCTGCATCTGGTCGGCCGTGAGCCCGAGCAGCCGACCCGTCGCTGCCGCGGCCGCCAGCGTGCCCGCGGTGCCGGTCGTGTGGAAAACGCGGTAGTGCGAGCGGCCGAGGAACTCGCCGACGCGGATGCCGACCTCGTAGCCGGCGACAGCCGCCGTCAGGAACTCGCGGCCCGAGCGTCCCAGCGCCTGCGCCACCGCCAGTGCTGCCGGGAACACCACGGCCGCCGGGTGGAACACCGAACCGTTGTGCACATCGTCCTGCTCGGCCACATGCGAGGCCGCGGCGTTGATCGTCGCCGCCACCAGCGGACTGCTGCCGCGGCGGTGGATCAGGATCTCGCTCGCGCCATCGGCCGGACCCATCTGCTCCATGAAGCGCGCCAGGCTCTCGACGGCGCGCGCGCCTTTGCCGGCCAGCGCCGAGCCCAGCCAGTCGAGGAACAAGTCCTCGGCACGGCGCAGCACCGGCGGAGGGATGTCGTCGAAGCGCAGCGCGGCGGCGAATTCGGCCAGCCGCCGGCCCGGGTCTTCACTCTCGTCGATGTTCACCACACGCCCTCCTGCTGGAACCGGTCGATCGCCGCAGCCTCGTAACCCAGCTCGGCCAGGATCGCCGCGCTGTGTTCGCCCAGCGCCGGAATCGCCTCCATGCGCGCCGCATCCATGCCCGGTGGCAGCAGTGCTGGCAACGGGCCGGCCGGGCTGCCGACCTCGGTCCAGCGGCCGCGCGCCTGCAGCTGCGGATGGGCCCAGACCTCGGCCATGCCGTTGACGCTGGCGTTGGCGATCTGCGCGGCGTCGAGCCGCTCGACGATCTGCGCTGCCGTCAGCGCAGCGAAGCAGCCGACGATGACCGCCTCCAGTTCGCTGCGCGCCGTCTGGCGGCGCGCGTTCGAGCCGAAGCGCGCCTCATCGGCGAGCGCCGGCTGCAGCAGCACACGTTCGCAGAACAGTCGCCACTCGCGTTCGTTCTGCAAGCCCAGCATCACCGTGCGGCCGTCGCCGCTGGGAAAGGGGCCGTAGGGGTAGATGGTGGCGTGCGCGGCACCGGCGCGCGGCGGCGGCGGCGCACCGCCATAGGCGTAATACATCGGGTAGCCCATCCACTCGACCATGCTTTCGAGCATCGAGACGTCGATGCGCTGGCCGCGGCCGCTGCGCCCGCGCTCGATCAGCGCGGCCAGGATGCGGCCATGGGCGACGACGCCGGCGGCGATGTCGGCGATCGAACAGCCAGCCTTGACCGGCTCGTCAGCGGTGCCCGTGACCGAGAGAAAGCCGGCCTCGCTCTGGATCAGCAGGTCGTAAGCCTTCTTGTCGCGGTACGGGCCGTCAGCGCCATAGCCGGAGATGTCGCAGACGATGAGGCCGGGGTGGGCTGGCGCCAGCGCTTCGTAAGACAAGCCGAGCCGCGCCGCGGCACCGGGCGCGAGGTTTTGCAACAGCACGTCGGCACGCGCGATCAGCCGCTGCAGGATCTGCGGCGCCTGCGCATGTTTGAGGTCCAGCGTCAGGCTTTCTTTCGACCGGTTGGTCCAGACGAAGTGCGAAGCCAGGCCGTTGACACGTTCGTCGTAGCCGCGTGCGAAGTCGCCGACGCCGGGCCGCTCGACCTTGATCACGCGCGCCCCCAGGTCGGCCAGCTGGCGCGTGCACAGCGGTGCGGCGATCGCGTGTTCGAGCGCGACCACGGTGATGCCGTCCAAGGCCCCCATCAGAACGACCTCGGCAGCCCGAGCACATGTTCGGCCACGTAAGACAGGATCAGGTTGGTCGAGATCGGCGCCACCTGGTAGAGCCGCGTTTCGCGGAACTTGCGCTCGATGTCGTATTCGCAGGCAAAGCCGTAGCCGCCGTGGAACTGCAGGCAGGCATTGGCCGCTTCCCAGCTCGCCTTGGCCGCCAGGTACTTGGCCATGTTGGCCTGGGCACCACAAGGCTGGCCGGCGTCGAACAGCCGGCAGGCCTGCCAGCGCATCAGGTCGGCGGCCTGCACTTCGATGTAAGCCTCGGCAATCGGGAACTGCACACCCTGGTTCTGCCCAATGGGGCGGCCGAAGACGTTGCGTTCCTTGACGTACTTCGTGACGCGCTCGATGAACCAGTGGCCGTCGCCGATGCATTCGGCGGCGATCAGCGTGCGCTCGGCGTTCAGGCCGTCGAGGATGTAACGAAAGCCCTGGCCTTCCTGGCCGATCAGGTTCTCGGCCGGGATCTCCAGGTTGTCGAAGAACAGCTCGTTGGTCTCGTGGTTGACCATGTTGGCGATCGGCCGCACCGTCAGCCCGCGACCGATGGCGTCGCGCAGGTCGACGATGAAGATCGACAGGCCTTCGCTCTTCTTCGCCACCTGGTCGCGCGGCGTCGTGCGCGCGAGCAGGATCATCAGGTCGCTGTGCTGCACGCGCGAGATCCAGACCTTCTGGCCGTTGACCACGTAGCGGTCGCCCTGGCGTACCGCGGTGGTCTTGAGCTGGGTCGTGTCGGTGCCGGTGCCGGGTTCGGTCACCCCCATCGATTGCAGGCGCAGCGCGCCGCTGGCGATGTCCGGCAGGTAGCGCTGCTTTTGCGCGGCGCTGCCGTGGCGCAGCAGCGTGCCCATGTTGTACATCTGGCCATGGCAGGCGCCGGCATTGCCGCCCGAGCGGTTGATCTCTTCCATGATCACCGAGGCCTCGGCCAGCCCCAGGCCCGAACCGCCGTAGTCCTGCGGGATCAAGGCTGCGAACCAGCCGGCTTTCGTCAGCGCGTCGACGAAAGCTGCCGGGTAGGCGCGCTCGGCGTCGACGCCGCGGTGGTAGGCGTCGGGGAACTGTGCGCACAGCGCGCGCACCGCGTCGCGCAGCTCGGTGTGGGGGTCGGATGTCGTCGTCATTCGATCTCGGCGCTGGCTTGCATCGCCAGCGCGCCTTCGTGGTCGCGTGCCCACAGCCTGACCCGATCGCAGCGACCACCGGGGTCGACGCGGCCGTGCACGCTGAAGCGGTGGATGTCGAAGATCGGCCGCACCGCCTTGAACTCGAAGCGCAGCGTGCGCGCTGCCGGCAGTTCGCGGCGCAGCAGGTCGTGCAGCAAGGTGGCGATCAGCGGCCCGTGCACGATCAGGCCCGGGTAGCCTTCGACCTCGGTGACATAGCTGCGGTCGTAGTGGATGCGGTGGCCGTTGAAAGTGAGCGCCGAGTAGCGGAACAGCAGCACCGGGTCGGGCACGATCTCGCGGCTGAACGTGGCGTCGGCGGGCGCAGCCTGTGGCGCCGGCACCGGCGCCCCGGCGGCCGGCGCATCGCGGTAGACGATGTCGTGTTCTTCGCTCAGCGCCAGGCCGCGCGCGGCGGTGATTTCGTGGCGCACGGTGACGAAAGCCAGGCGGCCGCTGCGGCCCGCCTTGAGCTGCACGTCGGTGATGGTCGAGCGCCTTGTCACCGCGTCGCCCACTTGCAGCGGCTGGTGGAATTCGAGCCGGCCGCCGGCCCACATGCGGCGCGGCAAAGGCACCGGCGGCAGAAAGCCGCCGCGCTTGGTATGGCCGTCGGGCCCGATGTCGCGCGCCAGTGGCCGCGGCGTGAAGAACAGCCAGTGCCACAGCGGCGGCACCTCGCTGCCGGGCTGGGGTGGGGGGTCGTCGCGGTCCAGCGTGGCGGCCAGCGCCGCCAGTGGCGCTGCGGTCACCCGGTCGTCCAGGCTTTCGCTGCGGCCTATCCAGTCGCGCCAGTTGTCGAGCTCGTCTTGGTCCATGGGCACAGGTCGGTCATGTCGGCCCGCCAGTATGGCCTCAGAGGCTGTGAAGATATGAATCGCGCCCGCGCCGGGGCGGCCAAGGGCACTGGGCAAGGCGCGACGAGCGGCCCGCACTGACGTGCGGGCAAGCGGCGCAACGCCGCCCAGTG
>JAUYAJ010000253.1 GCA_030693565.1 Rubrivivax sp. | reverse complement strand
GCGGCCTTCACGCTGCTCAACCCCCATGTGTATCTGGACACCGTGTTGCTGGTGGGCAGCATCGGCGCCCAGCAACCGGCGGCGCTGCGCGGCTGGTTCGTGGCCGGCGCCAGCAGCGCCAGCCTGCTCTGGTTCGGGCTTCTGGGCTTTGGTGCGCGCTGGCTGGCGCCCTGGTTTGCACGGGCCAAGGCCTGGCAGATTCTGGACGGCCTGGTCGGCGTGACCATGATGGTGCTGGCCATCACATTGGTGCTGGGGGCGCTTCGGGTCGGGTAGCGCCCCTTGCCATGATCGACGCGCGACGACCGCTGGCGGGCGAGAATGGCACGATCCCATCGGCACCCGGGCCCGCCAAGACATGATCCCCAACAGTCGAACGCAGTCGTTGCTCCTCAACATCGCCCATGCCTTCGACCACCTGGCCTTGCTGATCTTCGCCACTGCGGTCGGCGCGATCGCCACCGACTTCGGTTTCTCGCGCTGGGAAGACCTGATGCCCTACAGCGTCGGCGCGTTCGTGATGTTCGGCCTTGGCGCATTGCCGGCCGGCAAGCTGGGCGACAGCTGGGGCCGGCGGCCGATGATGCTCGTCTTCTTCTTCGGGCTCGGCGCCTCGGCGCTGCTGGTTGCGTTGACGCAATCGGCCTGGCAGCTGGCTGGGGCGTTGACGCTGCTGGGCGTCTTCTCGTCGATCTACCACCCGGTGGGCATTCCGATGCTTGTGCAGGGGGCCAAGCGGCCCGGCGCCACCATCGGCATCAACGGCCTGGCCGGCAACCTCGGCATCGCAGCGGCGGCACTGCTCACCGGCCTGCTGGTGCAAGCGATCGGCTGGCGCGCGGCGTTCGCGGTGCCCGGGCTGGTCTGCATCGGCATTGGCGTTGTGTTCGCACGCGTCGTGCCGGTCGAGAGCGAGCCGCCGTCACGGCGCCCGCGCGCAGACGTCGTCGCGCTGCCGCCTGGCCAGCTGATGCGCGTGCTGATGGTGATGACGGTGGCGTCGGCGACGGCAGGTCTGCTGTTCAACCTGACGACCAACGGCAACGGCCAGCTGCTGGCTGAGCGGCTGGACGGCCTGGTCAACGACCCGGCGACGCTGGGGGCATTGCTGGCCGCTGTGTATGCGCTGGCCTCGCTGGCGCAAGTGGTGGTCGGTCGCCTGCTCGACCAGGTGCCATTGAAGCGGCTGCAGATGACGATCGTGCTGGCCCAGGCGCCGCTGCTGGTCGCCGCCGCGCTGGCCCAGGGATGGTGGCATTACGCCGCCTTGCTGGGGGTGATGATCCTGATCTTCGGCGCCATCCCGTTCACCGACGCCGTCATCGTGCGCTACGTCGACGACAGCATGCGATCGCGCGTCGCCGGGCTGCGGCTGACGCTGTCGCTGAGCTTCAGTTCGCTGGCGGTGTGGGCGCTCGGACCGGTCGTCAAGGCCAGCGGCTTCGAGGCCTTGCTGATGGGGATGGCCGGCATCTCGGTGCTGACCGCGCTGGCCGTCAGCGCCTTGCCTGGCGAAGCCAGGCAGCGCAGCGATCCGGCAGCGGCACAGGCCACGCTCTGACCCGCTGCCCGCGGCCCCCAGGCCGTGCCGGGTGGAGACCCTGAGCGCGGGCACCTGTGAGGCGCCACGCGCAGCGGCTGAGCGCTACCGGGCTCGGCCCGGTGGTGATGCAGTGGGTGCCCAGATTGCGTGCGATCAGGTTGCCCACGCTCAGGAACTGCGCGCTGCGCTGGCACACGAGCTGGCTGCGCTTGCGCAGCAGGTCGCGCACCGCACGCTGCTCGCGGGGGCAGATGTAGCCGGTGGGCAGGATACCCAGGCGCAGCAGGTGCGCCAGGTGGCGTGCGTCTTCGAAGTCCCCGCCGTGCTTCAGACCGTCGTACTGCTTGACGGCGGCGGTGTTGACCAGCTGCACGACGAAGCCCGCATCTTGCAGGCCATCGACCAGCCAGTACCCGTTGTAGGTGGACTCCACCGCCACGCCGCGCACCGTGCCCGCGCACGATCCGAGCGCCGCGATGATCGCCGCCAGCTCGTTGGACAGCCGTTTGGCAAACACCACTCGGCCCTGCTCATCGAGCACGGTCAAGACGCTGTTGTTGGAGTGCAAGTCAATCCCCGCATACCGATCCATGTCGGTCTCCTTCGTGGGTGTTATCGGTTGAATCGCAATCCAAACGATAGGCCCGTGAACGGAGGCCGGCCTCGCGGGCCAGAGGTTTATCAGGTCTTGCGGTTTGCCTGGGCGAGTGTGTTTTCGCTGACTCTGTGAACCAAGTCGAGACGGTATCTGACTGACCGGCCACCCACGAGAACGCGGGGCTCTGCCTGACTTGCGCTGGGGGCAAAAGGCAAGACCTGACCCTGCCCCGGACCTGACCCTGCCCCGGACCCTGCCCCGGACCGGCCATTGCGACCTTCGTCCGTGAAGCCGGCATCGAATTGCTGGTCATTGGCGCGTCGCGCAAGAACCTGCTGCAACGCCTCTTGAAGGGCAGCACCACCAGCAGCCTGCTGCGCACCAGCGACGCCGCGGTGCTGGTGCTGCGCTGAGGGGTCAGGCCCGCCCGAGGCCCATCACCACAACGGCCACAGCGCCGGCGGCCAGGCCAGCTGCAGCACACGGTTGAACAGCACCTCCACCACGGCGCCGGCACCCACCGCCATCACCAGGCTCAGGCCCCAGCGCTCGCCGGCAGCCCGGGTCGCCAGCAGCACGTAAACCGGCAGCGCAGCCGTCACGCCGATCACCCAGGCCATCAATCCAAAACCCGTGAGCAAGGCCAGGTATTTCAGCGCCGGTCCGAATTCGGGGTCGGTCCGAATTCGGGGTCAGGTCTTGCCTCTTGCGCACTCCCCCGATGGCCGCGTCCCGCCACGCGAAACGGCGCAGCAGCGAGACCATGTCGAAACGAAGCAGTCGGTGTCGCGAGCCAGCCGAATCAATGCTCGGGACGAGGGGACCGGGTTAGGCAGGCAAAGGGCAAGATCTGACCCTTACCTCGGATGGTCAAGCGACGAAACTCGCCCTACGCGCCGCACGACCGTGGCGCATCGACCCGCGTGCCAAACGAATTTACGCCCAGTGCCGTCGCCCACCGGCCCGCCAGCCAACAGCGCCGCCCAAGCCTGCCCGGATCCGGTCGCCGCAGCTGCCTTCGGGACGGTTTCAACCTCAACAAACCGTATTGAGACCTGGCCTCCATCTCCGGCGGTCTTTGCTGGGGCGGCCGACGCATGGGGTCGCCGAAGTGGCGGCATCGTCCGACGTCCTCGGGTAGACGAGCAGCGAGGCCGAAATCGATTCCATTCGCCGGCGCGTCGTGCGAATATCTCGCTCCCTTGGCGAACGCGGAGCGGCAATGGAGAACCTGCAAGCCCAGAAGGTGGTGCTGAACAGCAGCGACCGATATTGCTTCGCGATCTCGAAGTTCCTCAGCGAGGACTTCCTGTGGATGGCCGAAGATTTCGGCAAGCTCTTCTACATCGAGTGGAAGAAGCGCAAGGACCTCAATGCGAAGGCGCAAGGCACGCTCGGACTCGGACCGCTGGAGTCGCTGGTCAAGTCGGCGACCGGCGCGTTCAACAAGATGAACTCGTACACGCCGCTGACGTTCCAGGAACTGCGCGGCGCCTACGACATCCTCTGCAACGGCATCGGCATCGGCACCGTGGTGCGGCGCGGCCAGTTGACCGGCGACCTGCTGCTCAAGGCGCGCGCCGTCAAGGGAAACGGTTCGCTGTGCGAGTACATCACCGACACCCAGGGCACGATCCTGAAACGCTTCGTGTACCGTGCGGTCGGAAACGACCCCGAGTTCGCCCTGACCATCCTCCGCAACGTCGGCATTTTCGCCAGCGGCGTCAAACAGGACACGTTGCAGCGCAAGAATGCCGGCGGCATCGCCTTCAAGGAGATTCCGGCGCAGAAGAAGCAGAAGGGCGTCACTCACGTGAAGTCGGAGCACGTCATGGGCTGGAAGCCTTCGATCTTCATCTCGTTCACGACCATCAAGTCCGGCGCTTCGAACCCGAAGGGCGATGCCTTCGGCAAGATCTCGGTGCAGATCGACCTCATGGTGCTGAAGAACCAGGGCATTCCATTTACTTTCCTCGGGAGTCTGGAGGGCGTGCGTTTCCTCGCCGTCGAACTGAAGGGCGAAGGGGGTGCGTCGCAGCAGGCGTTCGCCGACATCGTGCGCACGAAGGAGATCCTGATCGAAGGCTGGGTGCCGCCGGAGGCCATTTGCCAGATCCGCGACGAGGACAAGGTGATCTGGTCGCGGCAACTGTAGGCAATGGGTCGAGGCGATGCCGTGCGCACTGGAGGCGGCACTCGCCGCCGATCGTCGAAGCGCAGCATGTGGCGCTTGCAGGACTTCGACTCCGACTTCCGCGAACGCGTGTGAACGTGCGCTGCGCCAGACGCTGGGCGTGTTCAGGCCTTCGTCGTTCTACGCCATCGGCGCCGCACCGGCCATCGCCCGCTGGGTCAGGATCGGCAGTTCGTCGGTGCCGGTGCGCAGCACCGGCTGCTGCCCCGCCATCAGCAGCGGGGCGCTGCGGGTTTCGCGGTCTTCAGCGCGGCGCGCCACCGAACTCATGCCAGTGGCGATGGCCGTCACGCGCAACTGGTCGCCCAGGCTTTCGTCGTAGGCGGTGCCATAAATCACATGCGCATCATCGCCCGCGTAGCGGCGGATGGTGTTCATCGCCGTCGTTGTCGTGAATGGCTTTCGGCCCGATTGAAGCTGCCCTTGCTTGCTGCAATCAGCACCAGCACACGACCCGTTCGGAGTCTGCGCGCACCGCTGAGGTCAATGCCTTCGCGCAGCGGGCAGGCCACCGCCAGGTCGGCCGCCTTGTTGGCGCGGTCGGGGCCACCTGCCGTGGCCGTGCCCATCATTGCCTTGTCCGGCTCGCTCATCACCGCCCTTGACGTCTTCGAAGTCGACGTTCACCAGGCCGGGGATGTGGACGATGTCGCTGATACCGCCGACAGCACTCTTCAGCACGTCGTTGGCACGCGCGAAGGCCTGCTCCTGCGCGACGTCGTCGCCGATCACTTCGAGCCGTTTCTCGCCCCGCGCAACGATCAAGCGAAGCGGAAAGTTGAGCGGCGGCCGGCAGGCCGTCCATTCGAGCGCGTCATGAGGCAGGGCAAAGCTTTCGCATGCGACTGGCTTCGACCATGAGCGGACATCGAGCATCGGCTATGGGCAACGACGTGTCAGGCCGCTGACCTGACGCTCCGAGACAGCCACTCAAACTGCCTCGGCTTTCGTATTCGCTAGAATTTCGACATGTTCCGTCGTTGGCTCGCCCTGGTCCTGATCGTGCTGCAACTGCTGCCGGCGCTTGCCCTCGTTCCGGGACAAAGCGGCACCTTGGCGCTTGAGATCGAGCACAGCCTGGTGCACGACTCGGGCCAAGGACATCATCACGACGAGACGCTGGCCGTTCAGCTCGATGCCGATGGCGCCGCACTGCCGCATGCCCATCATGACGCTGGGCACCACTCGGCGCTGCCGCTCACCGTGTTGGGCCTGCATCTGCCGTCGTTGGAGCCCGAATCGCGGGTGATGTTTTTGGGTGGGCGATTGCCAGACCCTCACCTCGAAGGGCCCTTGCGCCCACCCCAGCTCTCCGTGTGACGTGCCGGCTGCGCCCTGAAGCGTCGCAGCCCATCCCGCATCGTCCAGTCGACTGCCCTTGCTTGTCTGCGCTTGACGCGGGAGCCCATCCGGGCTCCCTCGCCGCCAGGCTGCAAATGGGTTCAGCGACCACACACACGGAGTTCCATGACCAAGCTCTTCTCGCTGCGCGGCCTGTTGATGGCCACGCTCATACTCGCGCCGACCCTGCTCTGGGCACACGGCATTTCGCCCGAAGACCGCCAACGCATGCTCGATGGCGGCAACCTGCAGTTCATCGGGCTGGGCGCCAGCCACATGCTCACCGGGTACGACCACCTGCTGTTCCTGTTCGGTGTGGTCTTCTTCCTGACGGGCTTCAAGGACGTCGTCAAGTTCGTCACCGTCTTCACGCTCGGTCACAGCATCACACTGGTCTTCGCGACCTTCTACGGCATCACCTGGAACTACTTCCTGATTGACGCGGTGATCGCGGTGAGCGTGATCTACAAGGGCTTCGACAACATCGGGGGCTTCCAGCGGGTCTTCGAAATGGAGAAGTCGCCCAGTCTGCTGGGTGCGGTGTTTGGGTTCGGACTGCTGCATGGCTTCGGGCTGTCCACACGCTTGCAGCAACTGCCCCTGGGCGACGACCCGATGGAGATGCTCATGCGCATTCTCAGCTTCAACGTCGGCGTCGAACTGGGCCAGGTCGCCGCACTGGCCGGCATGGTGGCTGTGCTGGCCTGGTGGCGCCACACGCACTCGTTTCGCCGCATCAGCCACGCCGCCAATCTGGCGCTGATCGTGGCGGGCACGCTGCTGCTGTTGATGCAGTTGCACGGCTACCTGCACGACAGCGACCC
>JAUYAJ010000252.1 GCA_030693565.1 Rubrivivax sp. | reverse complement strand
ACATTCATGGGCTTGGGATGCTCAGAAGGCAATGCTGTAGTTGACCGACAGCACGTCGGCATGGGTGTCGCGCGGCCAGGGCTGGCCGACGGCCGGCGTGGCCGTCGCCGAGGGCGCGCCGATCCAGGTCCGCAACCACTCGCCCTTGATCTTGCTCGACGCGTTCAGTGCGTAGCTCAAGCCCAGCGCGACCGAGCGCTGGTCGTACACCGGCACGGTCTCGGCCGCCAGTTGCTGGGCGCCATTGACAGCGGCCGCACCGGGAATGAAGCTGGGCAAGGCCGTTGTCGCCAGCCGCTGCTGCCAGTCACGCTGGCTGCGGTTCGACAGCATCCGGCCCAGGGTCGCATAAGGCGTCAGCGCGCCGATCGAGCGCGACAGGGCGATGTAGCCGGAGTTTGCATCGGCGCCGATCTGGGTGTCGAGTTGATGCACGCGCGCCAGCTCGCCCGACAAGCGCCAGCCGGCGCCGAACTGCTGCTCGGCCCCCAGCGTGTAGACGAGGTTGCGCACCGACTGCGTGCCCGGGATCCCCGGGCCCGGCAAGCTGGCATCGACCTGGTAGTAGCCCAGGCCCGGGCTCAGGGTGACGAAAGGGTAGCTCGACGGCAGTGCGCTGCCGTCGCGGCGCTGGGTCGCGGTGTAGTGCAGGCCGCTGCGCAGCAGGCTGTTGGCGTCGCGCAGCGTCAGCACCATGCCCGACGAGCGCAGGCGCACGTCGGTGTAGAACGGCCCGGCGGGCAGCGCCGGCCCGGCGCCCTGGCTGAGGAATCGCCGCAGGGCGGTGCTGGCCTTGCCGCTGTAGGCGTCCAGGCTGAGGTCGCGCGCACCGAGTGCCCAGCTGCGCGTGGCATACAGGCCCGTGAAGTCGTTGGTCGGCGTGATCCAGTACATCTCGGCCGGCAAGCGCACGAAGTCGTGGGCGGCGCCGATGTCCAGGGTTTCCGAATGCAGGTACAGCGGCACCCGCAGGCGGCCGGCGCGCAGCAGCCAGTCGTTGTTCGGCCGCCAGGCGACAAAGGCCCAGCGCGCCTCGACGTCCCAGCCGCGATCGTCCTTCAGCGCCGGACCCAGCCGCAGTTGCGCGGTGGCCGACCAGTTCGGCGACAGCTTGGCGTCGAGCTGACCGGCCAGCACGCTGTCGCGGCGCCAGCCGCCGTCGTCGCTGATGTGGCGCTGCAGCGTGAAGTCGGCATCCGACTGCGCGTAGCCCAGGGTGGCAAAGCCCGACCAGGACAGCTCGGCAGCTTGCGCCGACAGGCCCAGCGCCAGCAGGCCCAGCGCGGTCATTGTTGGGTGACGTCGATTCATCTTTCTTCTTCTTTCAGTCGTGCCATTGATGTGCGATGGCCTGCAGTTCGGTCTGCAGCGCCTCCATGCCGTGCACCAGCAAAGGGTCGAAGTGGCGGCCGGCGCCGGCGCGGATGATGTCCAGCGCCGCCTCATGCGTCATCGGCTCCTTGTAGGGCCGGCGGCTGATCAAGGCGTCGTAGACATCGGCCGCGGCCATCAGTCGCGCACTGAGCGGGATCTGCTCGCCGGCCAGGCCGTCGGGGTAGCCGCTGCCGTCCCACTTCTCATGGTGGTGGCGGGCGATCTCAATGCCGTAGCGCAGCATCGGGCCGGCGTCCGCGCCCAGGCGGTCGGCGGCGCGCTGCAGCAAGTCGGCGCCATGTATCGCGTGGGTTTTCATGATGACCCACTCGTCGGCCGTCAGCGGGCCCGGTTTGAGCAGGATGTGGTCGGGAATCGCGACCTTGCCGATGTCGTGCAGCGGCGCCGACTTGGCCAACTCGTGGATGTTCTCCGGGTTCAGATCGGCCGCCGCCCCGGGCTGCGCAGCGCACCAGGTGGCGAGCACGCGCACGTATTCCTGGGTGCGGCGGATGTGGTTGCCGGTGTCGGTGTCGCGGAACTCGGCCAGCGCCACCATCACGAACAGCGTGGTGTCGCGCAGCCGGTCGACTTCGGCCAGCTTGGCGCTAAGTGCCTGGTCGAGCCAGGCGTTGCGGTCGCGCAAGGCGTCGTGCCAGGACTTCAGCTCGATCTGGGTGCGCACGCGCGCCATCACCGTGGTCGGGTTGAAGGGCTTGTGGATGAAGTCGGCGCCGCCGGCGTCGAAGCCCGCGGTCTCGTCTTCGTCGCGCGACAGCGCGGTGAGAAACAGCACCGGCACATGGCGCGTACGCGGGTCGGCCTTGAGGCGGCGGCAGACTTCGTAGCCGTCCATCTCCGGCATCATGATGTCGAGCACGATGAGGTCGGGCGCGCTGCGCTGCGCGATCTCCAGCGCCTTGGCGCCCGAGACGGCGAGCTGCACGCGGTACAGCTTGTTCAGCATGCCGGCCAGCAGGTTCAGGTTGGCCGGTGTGTCGTCGACCACCAGCACGGTGGGGCGCGCCGGTGCTGCCGCGGCGGCGGCGGTCGTGATCGGGGATGGAACTCCTTGCAAGCTCATGATGAGGTGGCGGCCGCAGCCGCAGGATGTCCGATGGCGTGCAGCGCGGCGTCGAAGTCGAAGCCGTTCATGGCCTCGTTCAAGCCATGCCAGGCGCTGGCTGACAGTGCGCCGCGCAGCGTGTGCTGGTGCTCGGTGAAGCAGTCGGCAGCAGCGCTGTCGCTGGCCTGCAGCAGTTCGGCCAGCTCGGCCAGCACGCTGGCCGCATCGCCGGTCGAGGCCGGCGGCTCGTCGGCGCGCAGCCGGGGCGAGGCCTGGTGGGTGACGACCTCGACGGCGGCGAGGGCTTGCGCCAGCGCGGCGTCCAGG
>JAUYAJ010000235.1 GCA_030693565.1 Rubrivivax sp. | reverse complement strand
ACGTGCTCTCCAGGCTGCAACTGACGCCCGAGGGCTACTTCGTCGTCAGCGCCCACCGCGAAGAGAACGTCGATGACGAGACCATGTTCCGCAAGCTGGTCGGCGTGCTCAACGCCGTCGCCGAGGAGCAGGGCCTGCCCGTCATCGTCTCGACCCACCCCCGGACGCAGAAGCGTATCGACGCGCTGGGCATTCATTTCCACGCGAATGTCCGGCTGCTCAAGCCACTGGGCTTTCACGACTACGTGCGGCTGCAGATGTCAGCGCGTGCGGTGCTGTCGGACAGCGGAACGATCAACGAGGAGTCGTCCATTCTCAACTTCCCGGCACTGAACCTGCGCGAGGCCCATGAGCGCCCCGAAGGGATGGAAGAAGCCGCGGTGATGATGGTTGGCCTCGAGATCGCCCGCGTCCGTCAGGCGCTGGAGATCATCAGGAGTCAACCCCGTGGAGAGGAACGCGGCCTGCGCCAGGTGGCCGACTACACGATGCCCAATGTCTCGGACAAGGTGCTGCGCATCATCCACAGCTACACCGACTACGTGAACCGCGTGGTCTGGCGAAAGTACGGCTGAAGCGTGAAGCGTTTGCGCGTGCTCGTTCTGAGCCAGTACTTCTGGCCCGAGGACTTCCGGGTCAATGACCTGACTGCTGAATTGGCGGCACGGGGTCACGAGGTCACCGTGCTGACAGGCCTGCCCAATTACCCTGGCGGCGAGGTCTACCCCGCTTTCCGGGCCAACCCCGGGCAGTTCACGTCCTATGCCGGCGCCTCGGTGATCCGCGTGCCACTGCTGCCGCGCGGCAAGGGCCGGCTGCAACTCGTCTTGAATTACCTCAGCTTTGTCATCTCTGGGCTGCTGCTGGCGCCATGGAAGCTGCGTGGCCAGCAGTTCGATGCGATTTTCGTTTTCCAGACTTCGCCCATCACCTCGGTATTGCCGGCGCTGCTGCTACGCCACCTCAAGCGCGCACCGCTGCTGCTGTGGGTGCTGGACTTGTGGCCCGACACTCTGGCGGCCGTCGGCGTGCTGACCTCGCCTCGCGCCCTGGGCTGGGTGGGCCAACTGGTGAAGTTCATCTACCGCCGCTGCGACCGCGTGCTGGTGACGTCGCGCGGCTTCGTCGCCAATGTGCGCTCTCACGGCGCTGCGCCTGGGGGCATTCGCTACTTTCCGAACTGGACGGAGCGGGTCTTCGAGGGCCTGGCGCAGCGCCTTCCGGACACGACCCCGGCGCCCGAACTGGCGGCCTTTGCCGACGGCTTCAACATCATGTTCGCCGGCAACATCGGCGACGCACAGGACTTCCCGGCTGTCCTGGATACGGCAGAACTGCTGCGTGACGAGCTGCCGGCGTTGCGCTGGTTGATCGTCGGTGATGGCCGGGCTGCCGAGATGCTGCGCAGCGAGGTCGCGCGGCGCCAACTGGACGACTGCTTTGTCCTGCTGGGCCGCCACCCGGCAGAGCGCATGCCGTCATTCTTCCGCGGCGCCTCGGCGATGCTGGTTTCGTTAAGGCGCGACCCCGTCTTCAGCCTGACCATTCCCGGCAAGGTGCAGAGCTATCTGTCAGCCGGACTGCCGCTGCTGGGCATGCTCGACGGCGAAGGCGCGCGCTTGATCGAACAGGCCGGCGCCGGGCTGGCGGTTCCCGCCGGCGATGCCACGGCGCTGGCCGGCGCTGTTCGCCGGATCATGGCGATGCCGGCCGCCGATCGCGCCGCCATGGGCCTGCGCGGCAGCGAATACGCGGCCCGAGAGTTTGGACGCGCCAGGCTGATGACTGCGCTGGAAGGCTGGATGGCCGAATTGCAGCCCCGGGGCCCGGGGGCCTGAGGCGATACCAGCCAACCGCCGCTGAATGCCCGGACGTCTCAAGACCCCGGGCCAGGCAGCCGTCAGCGCATCAGTGCCGACGCCAGGGCCTCGACCACACGCTGCTGGTCGCTGTCGCTAAGGTCGGCGCTCATCGGCAGGCTCAGCACGCGCTGCGCCACGGCATCGCTGTGCGGGCAGGGGCTGTTGCCATAGACCTCGGCAAACACTGGCTGGCGGTGCAGCGGCTTGGGGTAATGGACGGCCGTTGGAATGCCCTGCGCCTGCAGGCACTGCTGGACTTGAGCGCGCCGGTCGACGAAGACCGTGAACTGCGCCCAGACGCAGTCACGGTCGTCGCCAACCGCCAGCAACTGCGCGGGCACGTCCGCTGCGCGCAGCAACTCGCTGTAACGCTCGCCCAGGGCAATGCGGCGTGCGATCTCCCAGTCGAAGCGCGTGAGCTTGCCCAGCACCACCGCGCACTGCAAGGTGTCCATGCGGCCACCCACACCCAGCCGGGTGTGCTCATAGCGGCGTGACTGACCGTGCACGCGGATTTCGCGGCAGGCCTGGGCCAGCGCCGCATCGCTGGTGAAGATGGCGCCACCGTCACCGTAGCAGCCCAGCGGCTTGCTGGGGAAGAAGCTGGTGCAGCCAAAGGTCGACAGGTTGCAGCTTTGGCGGCCTTTGTAGCTGGCGCCAAAGCTTTGTGCGGCGTCCTCGATGACGGCAATGCCACCGTGGCGCGCGGCGATGGCGTTGATCTCGTCCATGTCGGCCACCTGACCGTAGAGGCCCACCGGCATGATGGCCTTGGTTCGCGCGGTGATGCGCGCCTCGATCAGCGTGGCGTCGATATTGCAGCTTGCCGGGTCGACGTCGACGAATACCGGCGTGCCGCCCGCCAGCACGATCATCTCGGCAGTGGCGATGAATGTGAAGGGCGTCGTGATGACCTCGTCGCCCGCCTTCAGTCCCAGCGCCATCAGCGTGATCAGCAAGGCCTCGGTGCCGCTGGCAACGGTGATGCAGTGGGCAGCACCGGTTCGCGCAGCCAGGGCTTGCTCAAGCTCGGCTACCTCGGGACCCATGATGTACTGACCATGGTCCAGCACGCGCTGTATGCGACGGTTGACATCGTCCCTGAGGGCGGCGTACTGGCTCTTGAGGTCTATGAAGTCCATGGCCTTGATCGGCTCGGGTGCGTTCATTGCGTGGCTTTCCACGCAGTTCAATCGGTCAGCAGGCTGACGCGCCTGCCTTGCAAGACATAGCGGTCGCCGGTGTGCGGGCACAGGGCCTCAGCCTCGCCGACGAGCGGAAGCGCCAGCCGTTCGCCATGTCGGCTCATCCAACCGGCCTGCCGCGCCGGCACACCCAGCATCAACGCGAAATCGGGGACGTCACGGTTGATCAAGGCACCGGCGCCGATGAAGGCATAGCGCCCGACGGTGACGCCACAGACCACGGTGCTGTTGGCGCCCAGCGTGGCGCCCTTGCTGACCAGCGTGCGCCGGTACTCGTCCTTGCGCGTCACCGCCGATCGCGGGTTGTAGACGTTGGTGAATACCATGCTGGGCCCGCAGAAGACATCGTCTTCCAGGTGCACGGCGTCATAGACCGAGACGTTGTTCTGGATCTTGACGTTGTCGCCGATGACGACGTCGTTGCCAACATAGACGTTCTGCCCGAACGAGCAGCGCTGCCCAATGCGGGCGCCGGCGCTGATGTGGACGAAGTGCCAGACGCGGCAGTCCTCGCCGAGCTGTGCGCCGTCGTCGACGATGGCGCTAGGGTGGATGGTGCTGGCCACGTCGTGCTCAGTACGCCAGCGGCAGGTTGACTCGCCTGCCGTCACGCGCCGACATGTACATCGCGATCAGCAGTTCCAGCGACTTGAGGCCCTCGCGGCCGTCCGTCTCGGGCTGCGCCTCGCCGCGCAGCGACTTGATGACGTTGTCGTAGTACAGCGGATGGCCGAAGCCGTAGACCGAGGTCGTCTGGTAGCTGGCGTCGGCCAACTGCGCATCCATTTCGTGCGGCCGGTCGAATGTCCAGTTCTGAATCTCGTTGACCGCCACGCCACCAATGCGAACCGATCCCTTCTCACCGAGGATGGTGATCGAACCTTCGAGGTTCTTGGGGTAGGTCAGCATGGTGACGTTGATCGTTCCCATCGCGCCGTTGCGCCACTTGAGCGCGGCCACGCCGGTGTCTTCGACCTCAATGTTGCGTGCCAGCGTGCCGGTGTAGGCCATCACGCTCTCGACCGGTCCGCAGATCCAGTCGAGCAGGTCGACATAGTGGCTGGCCTGGTTCATGAAAGCGCCGCCGTCGTACTCCCAGGTACCGCGCCATTCGGCACTGTCGTAGTAGGACTGGGGCCGCGTCCAGAAGACGTTGACATTGACCATGTAGATGCGGCCGAAACGCCCCTCGCTGACCGCCTGCTTCAGCAGTTGAAGCGTCCGGTTGCGCCGGTTCTGCTTGACGACGAACAGCCGCGCACCGGCTTCATCGCAGGCCTTGACCATGGCCAGGCCGTCGGTCCAGCGCGTGGCCATCGGCTTCTCGGGCATCACATCCTTGCCCGCGCGCGCGGCCTCGGCGGCCTGCTGAGGGTGCAGACCGCTGGGCGTGGTCAGCACCACGCAATCGGCCTTCGAATGGGCGAGCAGCGCGCCAAGGCTCTCATGCCCATGGGCTCCAGTCTTTTGTTGCGCCGCATGCAGCGCCGCACTGTCCACATCGCAAATGTCGGTGAGCTCACAGCGCTCGGCATGCTGCTTGATCGCCTCAAAGTGGTTGTTGGCGATGCGGCCACAACCGACCAGCGCGAAACGGACTCTTCGATCGGTGATGGGAGGACGTCGAATGTGCATTGGGCACCCGGTTGTCGGTTGAGGTGGCTGGCGGGGGTCGTGGTCGTCGCCTGATCTGCACACCCGCAGCAAGCCACCGTAAGGTGTTCAATTCTAGGTTACGGGGCCCTAGCCACCGGGTCGCGGAACTCGGGCACCACGTCGCGCAGATGCTGCACGGCGTCTAGGCCTCCGGTGCAGCCAGCAATGCCCATCAACCAAACATCAAGCCGCTCGCTGCTCATCTTGTCGTCTAGGCGAGCGATGCGTAACCTCGCAACCACGGTCGCAATCGTGTCGTCCGAGTCGGCCAGTAGTTCCTCGTACAACTTCTCCCCCGCACGTAAGCCGGTGTACTCGATCGCGATCTCGCCCTCGGCGTGTCCCGCCAGCCTGATCAGTTGGCGCGCCAGATCGACAATCCTCACCGCCTCGCCCATGTCCAGCACCAGCACCTGCCCACTTTCACCGATGGCCGCCGCCTGCAACACCAGCCGCGCCGCTTCGGGAATGGTCATGAAATAGCGAATGATGTCCGGGTGCGTCACCGTCACCGGCCCGCCGCGTTCGATCTGCTCCTTGAACTTGGGTATCACGCTGCCGCTTGAGCCCAGTACGTTGCCGAAGCGCACTGCCATGAAGCGGGTGCCGGGGCGTTCGCTCGCCATCATCGACACCACCATCTCGGCCGCACGCTTGGTGGCCCCCATCACGTTGGTGGGGTTCACCGCCTTGTCGGTGCTGATGAGCACAAAACGCTCGGCGCCGGCCTCGGCCGCAGCCAGCGCGGCGTGGTAGGTTCCCAGCGTGTTGTTGCGCAGCGCGGCCAGTGCGTTGTGGTCCTCTTCCATCAGCGGCACATGCTTGAAGGCCGCGGCATGAAAGACGACCTGCGGCTTCCAGCGCCCGAAGCTGCGCTGCAGATGCGCCAGGTCCTTGACGTCGCCGATCAAGCGCACCAGCGGCAGCGCCGGAAAGCCCTCTGAGAGCTCCTGCTCGATGCTGTAGAGGTTGAACTCGCTCAGCTCGTACAGCACCAGTTGCGCCGGGGCGAAGCGCGCGACCTGGCGGCACAGCTCGCTGCCGATGCTGCCGCCAGCGCCGGTGATCAGCACCACCTTGCCGGACAGCACGGCGCCGATGCCGGCTTCGTCGAGCTGCACCGGCTCGCGGCCCAGCAAATCGTCGGGTTCGATGTCGCGCAGCCGCTCGACGCGGCTCTTGCCGGTGCGCAGTTCGTCGACGGTGGGTACGGTCAGCACCGGCAGCCCGGTGCTGCCAGCCAGCTCCAGCGCGCGCCGGCGTTGCGCCGGGCTCGCCGATGGCAGGGCAATGACGATGTGGGTGGCGGCACCACGCACCGCTTGGTCGGTGATGGCCTCCAGCGGCCCAAGCACCGGCGCACCACCGATGCGGGCGCGGCGCTTGGCGGGGTCGTCGTCGAGCAGGCCGAGCACCGTCCAGCCCTGTTCGTGGATGCCGGCCAGCAGCAGCCGCGCCGCGGCGCCGGCGCCCATCACGATGGCGCGGCGGATCTCGCGCTCACCGCCGGTGATGCGCGAGCGCGCGTGTTCGTAGAGCATGCGGTAGGCGATGCGCACCAGCGCCACGCCCATCAGCGCCACCACCGGGTGCAGTGCCAGCACGGCGCGCGGCACTTTGCTCAAACCCAGGCCCATCACCACGACCGCCGCCACGGTGCCGGCTGCGGCGCAGGCCAGAGTGAGCCGCTTGACCTCGCCGAAGCCCGAGAAGCGCCACATGCTTTGCGGCACGCGCAGCAGGCTGAAGGCCAGCAGGTAGGCCGCGATCACGCCCAGCATCACCCAGACGTCGTAGCCGGGCCGGGCACTGATCCAGCGTTCGAAACCCAGCCGGAACAGATAGGTGATGTTCCAGCAGGCGGCGATGACCAGCGCGTCGGCGGCCAGCGACAAGGGCTCGCGGTGCGGACGCAGCCGGGCCAGGAACAGGTCGAATTTGTGCCATGGGGTGAGCGAGGACTTCATACGCGACGGCTTGCTCTGTAGGTGCTGGTCTGGACCCCGGGCAGCAGGCTGCTCGGCTCCGCATGACAGCGATCAATCTCAAATCAAATGTCGCGTTGCAGCGTACGCCTGGCAGGCCTGCGCAAAGCGCACCAGCATAGGTACCGCAGCGTGGGCCTCGTTCACCGCCTCGGCCAACAAGGCTGGCTGCCTGATGTACTCGTGCACCATGCGGTTGCGCAGCGCCCTTGCAGCCAACCAACTCTCGCTCGTTTGCGCAAGCCAACCCAGCCGCGCGGCGCGATCCAGATTGTCAAGGACACTCCCCACGGGCTCACCGACTCTGGCGAGCAATGCCGGCAACAGCTTGTCGCCAGCCGTGTCCTGCAGCCGGGCAAACCGCGCCGCGAATGCGTCCAGTCTCTCCGACAACAAGTCGTCGCCTCGGAGCGTCGCTGCGCGCTGTGAGTCAAATGGCTGCGCGAACAAGCGCTTGTCGGTCGCCTCAAGATGCTCCGCTTCGAGCGCCACGGTCTCGAGCAGGAAGACTAAGCGGTCTCGCAAACCGTCCACGTCGACCACTCAGCCCTGAAGGAGCCGGCCTTCGGCCCGGGCCACCAGATGCACAGGCGCGAGCACGGTTTCAGGGTCGATCAGGAGGACATCGATCCTGCGGTCACCGAGTCGCCGCTGCAAGCGGGCCGTGATCTGGGCCGCCAGCCAGACGGGGCGGTCAATTTTTTGCGGGCACTCGACCAGCAGGTCGATGTCCCCGCCCTGCACTTCGTCGAGCAATCTCGATCCAAACAGGCGCACTTCAGCGTCGGCACCGGCCAGTTCGCGCGTCGTGCTGACGATGGTGGCAGTTTGCTCGGGACTCAGTCGCATGGCGGCATGCTAGCTGATGTGCCCCGTACTCACAGGCGTACCCCCGACAGATCCGAGAGGACGGGGTGGTTCGCAACAAGGCGATTGACCTGGGGCCGGGCGCCGTCCTGCCTCTCGAGAGCGCGCCCTCTCGGGCGGCCGGTCGGCCGGTCGGGGCTCATCGTGCGGGCATGCCCAGTTCGCGCCAGCTCAGCACGCGGTGATCTTCGCGCTCGTGGCTGGCGTCGCCGCCGTAGACCAGCACCGGCGGCGCGGCCTGGGCGCCCGCAGCCTGGCGCCAGCGGCGCGCCGGCGCCAGCCAGTCGCTGGCATAGGTGGTGCCGGACTTGCACTCCACGCTGTGCAGCCGCCCCTGGTGTTCGAACACCAGGTCAACCTCCAGGCCGTGGTTGTCGCGCCAGAAGTAGAGGTCGGCAGAAAGCCCGAGGTTGAAGCGGTGCTTGAGTGTTTCGGACACGACCCAGGTTTCGAAGACGGCACCGCGCGCGGCGTGCACCTGCAGCTCAAACGGGCTGGCGATGCGCAGCAGGTGGCACAGCAGCCCGGTGTCCAGGAAGTAGAGCTTGGGCGTCTTGACCTGGCGCTTGCCGAAGTTGCGGTGGTAAGGCGCCACCAGCGCGACCAGGTGGCTGGCTTGCAGCACGGTGAGCCACTGGCGCGCGGTGGGCTGGCTGATGCCGCAGTCCGAGGCCAGGCTGTTCAAGTTGAGCAACTGCCCGCTGCGCGCCGCGCACATGGTCAGAAAGCGCTGAAAGGTCATCAGGTTGCCGACGTTGAGCAGCTGGCGCACGTCACGCTCGACATAGGTGGCCACATAGGCCGCAAACCAGTGCGCCGGATCGGTCTGCCGGTGCGCGGCGTGCAGTGCAGGGTAGCCACCGCGCCACAGGCAATCCTCCAGCGAACCCGACCG
>JAUYAJ010000233.1 GCA_030693565.1 Rubrivivax sp. | reverse complement strand
GTCATCGGCGGCGGCATGCCGCTGGCGGCCTTCGGCGGCAGCCGCGACATCATGAGCCATCTGGCGCCGCTGGGCCCGGTCTACCAGGCCGGCACACTGAGCGGCAACCCGGTGGCCACCGCCTGCGGGCTGGCCACCTTGCGCGAGATCAGCCGGCCCGGCTTCTTCGACGCGCTGGCAGCGCGCACGCGTTCGCTGGTCGAAGGCCTGAGCGCCGCAGCCGCGGAGGCCGGCGTGGCCTTCTCGGGCGACTGCGAAGGCGGCATGTTCGGCTTCTTCTTCATGGACACGCTGCCACAGAACTACGGCGTCGTGATGAGCACCGACAAAGAGCGCTTCAACCGTTTCTTCCACGCCATGCTGGACCGGGGCGTCTACCTGGCGCCAGCGCTCTACGAAGCCGGCTTCGTCAGCGCCGCGCACAGTGCCGACGACATCGCGGCGACGGTAGCGGCAGCGCGCGAGGCGTTCCGGGCCTGAGCCAAGGTGGTGCTCAGCGCGGGCACAAGCCGCGCTGAATGTCAATCAGCGCGGGTACAAGCCCCGCTGCTGTGCCATCAGCCGTACCAGCCCGAGCAAGGCGTCGACGTTCGGCGTCGCCACGCCAACTTTCTGGCCGATCTCGCGCACCGTGCCGACCAAGGCGTCGATCTCCAGCGGCCGGCCCGCCTCAACATCCTGCAGCATCGAGGTCTTGAACGAACCGAGCTTGCGCGTCACCGCGTGGCGCTGCTCGGGCGCCTGGTCGATCGGGATGCCGATCGCCGCGCCGACCGCCTGCGCCTCCAGCATCACCGCGCTGCAGAAAGCGCGCACCAGCGGGTCGTCGAGGATGCGGTCGCTGGGCGCGCCGGTCAGCGCCGAGACCGGGTTCATCGTCATGTTGCCCCAGAGCTTGAACCAGATGTCGCGCTGGATGCGCTCGGACACCGTGACGGCGAATCCCGCGCCTTCCAGCAGCCCGGCCACCTGGTCGACGCGATCACTGCCGCCGCCCGCCGGCTCGCCCAGGATCAGGCGATTGCCGTTGACGTGACGCACCTGGCCGGGCGCCGGCGCCGCGCTGCTGACATGGACGACGCAGCCGATCACACGCGCAGTGGGCAGCGCCGCCTGGATCAGCCCGCCGGGGTCGGCACTGTGCAGCCGCAGGCCGTCGCAAGCGCCGCCCAGGCCGTCGAAGAACCACCAGGGCACGCCGTTCATCGCCACCAGGACAGCGGTGTCTGGCCCGCAGAGCTGGCGCAGCGCCGGCGCCACCGCGGCCAGCGCCGGGCTTTTGACGGCGACGATCACCAGGTCCTGCACGCCCAGCGCCGCCGCATCGTCGCTGGCGTTCAGCGCTACGGGGCGCGGCTCGGCGCCGGCGTCCTGCCACTGCAAGCCGTCACGCTGCAACGCCGCCAGCGTGGCGCCACGCGCCAGCGCCGACAGTTGCACCCTGCCAGCCGGCAGCCGGCTGCCCAGCCAGGCGGCGAACAATCCGCCGATCGCGCCCATGCCCACCACCGCCACTTTCATCCCGGACTCCCGTTGCGTCACAGGCGCCAGTCTAGGCCGGTGACGAACGCATGCCGTAGCTGCGGCCACCGAAGAACAGGTATTCGACCCGCACCACCGCGTCGCCCTGCTCGCCAGTGAAGGTGAAGCCGACCAGCGCCAGGCTGTCGCCGACCTTGATCTCCGGCACCTTCCAGGCGTTGATGCGCGTCAGCGGCGCCAGCTCGACCTCCCATCGGCGGTCGCGGCGCGTGGGCAGCACGGCCGCCTTCAGCAGCGCCGGTCCGTCGATCGGCGCCGTCTGCGCCGGCAGCACGCGGCTGGCCAGGTCGGCCGGCAGCGCGAGGTCGGCATGGGGTTCGAGATCGAGTTCGGCATGCGGATTGCGCCAGGCCACACGCACGGCCCGGCCTTCGAGGTAGATCGGCCGCTTCTGGTCGAAGCTGCTCCAGCCATGGTGGGCGAAAGCGGGGCGCAGTGCGATCAGGCCCGCGCCGGCCAGCAAAAGACGTCGTTGCATCAACACCTCACTCGGTTGGTTCAAAGGTACGCAATCCAGCGGCCGCAGATGATGACGCCCAGCCAAAGCCCCAGCGAGACCAAGGTCTGGGCCCGGGCCAGACCATCGGGCCGCGCCAAGCCGCCGCGGACATGGAACCAGGCCGCATTGCAGCCGGCCAGCAGGATCAGGTCAAGCTTGAGCAGGAAGGCGCCGTTGCTCAACAGCTCGACCGGCTGGGCCAGGAACATCAGCCCGCCGCTGAGCAGCAGCAAGCCGAAGCCGGACAGCGACAGACTCAGCGCCAGCCGCGCCAGCGGCTGCAGCGGCAGCGCCGGCGCCAGCCCCCAGACGCGCAACTCCAGCAGCACGAGGTTGCCCAGCAGCAAGGCAATGCCGACGATGTGCAACACCTCCAGCGCCGGGTAGGCCCAGGGGTGGCTGGCCAGACCAGGGATGCCGGTGAAGCCGGCGAGGGGCAGTGGCAGGTTCATGCAAAGGCTTGGGTGAAAAGGGGCGAGACCTAGAATCTTCGCTCATGCACATCCACATTCTGGGCATTTGCGGCACCTTCATGGGCGGCCTGGCCGCGCTGGCGCGCGAAGCCGGCCACCGGGTCACCGGCTGCGACGCCGCCGTCTACCCGCCGATGAGCGATCAGCTGCGCGAGCTGGGCATCGAACTCGTCGAAGGCTATGACGCCGACCAGCTGGCGCTGCGCCCCGACTTGTTCGTCGTCGGCAACGTGGTGTCGCGCGGCAATGCGCTGATGGAGGCGATTCTCGACGCCGGCGCGCCTTACACCAGCGGCCCGCAGTGGCTGTCCGACCATGCGCTCCAAGGCCGCCATGTGCTGGCCGTGGCCGGCACCCATGGCAAGACGAGCACGACCTCGATGCTGGCCTGGATGCTCGAGTCCGCCGGGCTGGCGCCGGGCTTTCTGGTCGGCGGCGTGCCGCAGAACTTCGGCATCTCGGCGCGGCTGGGCCGGGTCGGCCTGGGCACGCCCTTCGTCATCGAAGCCGACGAATACGACACCGCCTTCTTCGACAAGCGCAGCAAGTTCGTGCACTACCGGCCGCGCACCGCGGTGCTGAACAACCTCGAACACGACCACGCCGACATCTTCCCCGACCTGGCCGCCATCGAGACCCAGTTCCACCACCTCGTGCGCACGGTGCCGGGTCAGGGCCGGCTCATCGTCAACTCGCGTGACGAGGCGCTGCAGCGTGTGCTCGAACGCGGCTGCTGGAGCGAGGTCGTGCACTTCGGCGCCCGCAAGGAAGAGCCCGGCGTGCTGCGCGCGCGCGGCGAACCGCATGGCTTCGATGTCCTGCGCGGCAGCATGAAGGTCGGCCGTGTCGACTGGGCACTGCTGGGCGAACACAACCAGCTCAACGCGCTGGCGGCAATCGGCGCGGCCGAGCATGTCGGCGTCACGCCCGAACTCGCTGCCGCCGCGCTGGCAACTTTCCAGAATGTGCGCCGGCGCCTGGAACTGCGCGGCGAAGCCGCCGGCGTCCAGGTCTACGACGACTTCGCCCACCACCCGACGGCGATGCGCACCACCGTCGACGGCCTGCGCCGCAAGGTCGACCCGGCGCGCATCCTGGCCGTCTTCGAGCCGCGCTCGAACACCATGAAGCTGGGTGCGATGAAAGCCCAGCTGCCGTGGGCGCTGGAAGAAGCCGACTTGTCGTTCTGCCTGCAGGGTGATTACGGCTGGAGCGTGCGCGAGGCGCTGGCGCCGCTGGGTGAGCAAGCCATCGTCGCCGACAGCGTCGACGCCCTGGTCGCCGCCATCGTGCGCGCCGCCCAGCCCGGCGACCATGTGCTGTGCATGAGCAACGGCGGCTTCGGCGGCATCCACGGCAAGCTGCTGGCGGCCTTGGCCGCGCGCTAGTGTGGTGTTGCCCGCTAGAGCCCGGCCCGCGCGGCGCGCGACGGCGGCCGTGTCCCGTCGCCTCGATCGGTGATTCATCGCATCGCCACCCCAATCCGCCCGGCTTGCGCTAGGCTGCGCGCCTTTCGGCACTCCATCGCCCCATGACAAGCCCTCGCCTGCCCGCCCTGCCCTGGATCCTGCTGCTGGCCGCGCCGCCGCTGCTGCTCGGCGCTTGCGCCACCGCGCCGCCTGCGGCGCCCGAGACGCGTGCGCCGGTCGCCAGCGTGGCTGCCGCCTCGCCCGCCGCCAGCCCGGCTGCGGTGACCCTGCCCACCGGTGCCCCTGCCGCTGCGCGCCCGCCCGCCGTGCCCGGCGCCCCGCCGCCGTTCGCCGACATCACCCGCGACGCCAATCGCAGCGACGGCTACCTGCCGGTCTGGACGCGCGACGACAAGACCTGGCTCGAGATCCCCGCGGCGCTGCTCGACCAGCCGATGTTCTTCGCCGCCTCCTTGTCCGGCGGCCTTGGCGAACGTTTCTTCTTCCCCGGTCTGATGGGGCGTTCGCAAGTCGTCGTGCTGCGCCGGGTTGGCAACAGCGTGCAACTGGTGGCGCGCAACCAGCATGCGCGCGCGCCCGCCGGCACGCCGCTGGCGCTGGCGGTGGCTGAAAGCTATTCCGACAGCCTGCTCGGCGCCGCGCCGCTGGCCGCCGCGCCGCACCCGCAAAACAAGTCGCTGCTGGTCGATGCCACGGCGCTGCTCGGCGGCGACATCGGCGGCTACCAGACCGTGCTGGAGTCGTCTTACCGCATGCCTTACGCGCTGGACCGCGCCAACTCAAGCATCGAGCGCGCGCGCACCCAGGCCAGCGGGCTGGCGCTGACGATGCGCCAGCACTTCGCGGTGCCCAAACTGCCGGCGCCGCCGGTCACAGCGCCGGGCGCGCCGCCGCCCAACCCGGCGGCCCTGCCCAACCCGCCCAGCGTGGTGCCCGACCCGCGCAGCCTGTTCCTGGGCGTGACCTACAACCTGACGCCGCTGCCGGCGCAGCCGATGGCCACGCGCCTGGCCGACCCGCGCGTGGGCTACTTCACCCAGCCCTATCTGAACTTCGGCGACGACAGCCAGGAAGGCCGGCGCACCCACCTCGTCCGGCGCTGGCGGCTGGAGAAGAAAGACCCGGCGGCGGCGGTCTCCGAACCGAAGGAGCCGATCCGCGTCGTCCTCGACCGCAACATCCCCGGCCAGTGGCGGGCGCCGCTGCGCGAAGCCGCGCTGGAGTGGAACAAGGCCTTCGA
>JAUYAJ010000224.1 GCA_030693565.1 Rubrivivax sp. | reverse complement strand
TTCGCGCCGCCGAGCCGCGTTGCCGGCTCGTTGTGGGGGCCCGCCACACGCCTCGCCGACGCCTCGCTCGCCAGCGCGACTCGCCCCGGCGCGGGCGTCGCCTACTGCCGCCCACACTCCTAGCCGGTGTTCACGGCGCCGCGATTCAGCCTGGCGGCGATCGTCGGCATTGCGCTGCCGCTGTTCGTGGTGACGATGGCGTCGCAGAACCTGCCCGGCGTGGCGGCGCAGCGCGCCGCCGGCTACGACACACCGGTGTCGCCGGTGATCACCGTCACCGGCCTGGCCAGCCTGCTGCTGGCGCCGTTCGGTGGCTATGCCTTCAACCTGGCCGCCATCACCGCCGCCATCTGCATGGGCCGCGAAGCGCATGAGGACCCGGCGCGGCGCTACACCGCGGCAGTGGTTGCCGGCGTCTTCTACCTGGCGCTGGGGCTGGCGGGGGCAGCCGTGGTCGGGCTGATCGCCGTCTTCCCCAAGGAGCTGGTGCTGGCGCTGGCCGGCTTTGCGCTGCTGGGCACCATCGGCAGCGCGCTGGCGGCGGCGCTGGGCGATGCGGGCGAGCGCGAGGCGGCGCTGATCACCTTCCTGGTCACGGCCAGCGGGCTGGCGCTGTGGGGCGTGGGTTCGGCGTTCTGGGGCGTGGTACCGGGCGCGCTGGCGCTGGCGGTGCAGCGCTGGCGGCGCGGCGCACCAAGGGTTAGCTGACGGCGCAGGCCTCGGCCCGGTGGATGTCGATGCTGACGCGCCCGCGCGCCAGCGTCACCACCGCGCCCACCGGCAGCAGGTCCCAGCCCGGCTCGTCGTCGCCCAGCGGTTCCGAGGCAACGATGGTGCCGCCTTTGCGCTTGTGCAGGTACAGCGTGGGCGGCTGGCCGTCGCTGGCGATGCGGAAGGCGTGCAGCTGGCGGCCGTCGGCCAGCACCGCGGCAAAGCGCAGCGGCTGGTGAACGGCGCGCTCGCGCATCAAGGCCATGGTGCGGTCGAGCACGCCGAGCATGGCTTGCGGCAGTGCTTCGCCGTCAGCCACGCGCGCCAGCGCCAGCAGGAACAGCAGTTCGGAGTCGGTGGCGCCGCGGCGCAAGGCGTACAAGTCGTCGGGCAGCCAGGACTCGAGCGTGCGCCGCAGCTGGGCGTAGCCGCCGATCTGGCCGTTGTGCATGAACAGGTAGCCGTCGTGGCGGAATGGGTGGCAGTTCTGGCGTGCGATGCCGCCGGCGGTGGCGGCGCGCACATGGGCGAAGAACAACCGCGAGCGCAGCGTCTGCGACAGCGCGAGCAAGTTGTCGTCGGACCAGGCCGGCATCACCTCACGGTAGACGCCGGGCTCGTCGCGCTCGCCGTACCAGCCGATGCCGAAGCCGTCGCCGTTGGTCACCACCTGCGCCTCTTCGGCGCGCAGCGACTGGCGCATCAGCGAATGGCGCGGTTTGGCGATCAGTTCTTCCAGGAACAGCGGTTCGCCCAGGTAGGCGGCAAGTCGACACATGGGGGCACCTCGATGCTTCCATCTTCGGCCAAAGGCGGCTGGACTGAAGCGCGGCCGAGCACCCAGCGCCGGCCTGTGCCACAGTTGCGGCCATTGCCGGAGAAAAGATGGACCTGCTATTCGTTGCCGACCCGCTGGCGTCGTTCAAGACCGCCAAGGACAGCACGTTCGCGATGATGCGCGAAGCCGCCGCGCGCGGCCACCGGCTGCTGGCCTGCGAGCCCCAGCAGCTGCGCTGGCAGCGCGGCGAAGCGGTCAGCGCCGAGGTGCTGGAGATCGAACTGACCGGCGAGCCCAAGGCCTGGTTCCGCGCCGTCGCCGCGCCGGTCAGCCGCCCGCTGCACAGCCTGGGCGCGGTGCTGATGCGCAAAGACCCGCCCTTCGACAGCGAGTATTTCTACGCCACCCACTTGCTGGAGCAGGCCGAGCGCGAGGGCGCGCGGGTCTTCAACAAGCCCGCCGCGCTGCGCGACCACCCCGAAAAGCTGGCGATCCTGGAGTTTCCGCAGTTCATCGGCCCGACGCTGGTGACGCGCAGCGCCGACGACGTCAAACGTTTCCACGCCGAGCACCGCGACATCATCCTCAAGCCACTCGATGGCATGGGCGGCATGGGCATCTTCCGCGTCGGCGCCGACGGCATGAACCTGGGCAGCATCACTGAAACGCTGAACCGCGGCGGCGCGCAAACGCTGATGGTGCAGAAGTACCTGCCCGAGATCGTTCACGGCGACAAGCGCATCCTCGTCATTGGCGGCGAGGCGGTGCCGTTCTCGCTGGCGCGCATTCCGCAAGGCAGCGAGATCCGCGGCAACCTGGCAGTCGGCGGCAAAGGCGTGGCGATGGCGCTGACGGCGCGCGAACGCGAGATCGCCGCGGCGCTGGGTCCGCTGCTGGCCGCGCGCGGCCTGCTGCTGGTGGGGCTGGACGTGATCGGCGACTGCCTGACCGAGATCAACGTCACCAGCCCGACCTGTTTTGCCGAGATCAGCGAGCAAAGCGGCTTCGACGTCGCCAAGATGTTCGTCGACGCGCTCGAAGCGGCGCTGCGCTGAGCGGGGCGGGCGTCAGCGCTGGCGGCGCATGAACTGGCGCAGCGGCGCCGCCCACACCGCGGTGGGCAGCATGTAGGAGTCGGGGCGCCCTGGGTCGACGCTGCCGGCGACGATGAAGCCTTGAACGGCGAAGCCGGCGTCGACCACCGGCGCGCCGCTGCAGCCGGGCGCGCTGGCCAGGCGCAGGCCGGCGAGATCGTCGACGAAGCCGATCGGCTGGATGCGCACGCGGACCGGCCCCGGCCGCGAGACTTGCCCGCTGGCCAGCGAGAAGTGGCGCCATTCGTCGCCTGGCCGCGGCGCTTTCAGCTGGCGCTGCAACTGGTCCGCGGTGTCGGCGTCGATCAATCCCTGGGCCAGCGCGGCGGCTGGCGACATGACGCCCTCGAGCACCGCGCGGCGCACGCTCGAGGCCACCGCGGCGTGCACAGCGGTGCCGGCAGTGGCCGGCTGGTCGGCCAACCGCAGCCCGGCCATCATCAGCGTGGCTGGCGGCACCAGCAGCCCGGGGCCGAACGTGTTGTTGTCGAGCCGGCCCAGCACGGCGCAGCTCAGCCGGGCGCCGGTCTGTGTCACCACTTCGACGCGGCCGTTGTGGCCGATCCGTTCCAGGTTCCAGCCGTCGGTGACGACGACGCGCGGCTCGGCGAGCATGAAGCCGGTGAAGTCGACCCGGCCGCCCGGGCGCGCGGCGATGCCGAAAGTGGCCGCCAGCACTTCGTCGAGGTTGTCGGCGCTTTCGGCGG
>JAUYAJ010000214.1 GCA_030693565.1 Rubrivivax sp. | reverse complement strand
CGCCAGCAGCACGCACAGCGGGCCGAACACGGTCGCCAGCGCCTGGGTGACGCGGTAGTCGGTCAGGCCGGCGATCGACCCCACAGCGGCCAGCGCCGCGGCCCATCCGAGCGCCTGCAGCGCGTGGCCGATCGGGCGGCTGACCTCGGGCACCGCCAGCGTGCGGCTGATGAAGCGGGAGCCGGCAGCGGTGGCGACCAGCACCGCCAGCGGCGCCACCTGCATCGACCAGCCGGGCGAGTTCGGCCACAGGTATTGTTGCGCGAGGCCGAAGTAGGACAGCAGGAACAGCGCGGTGCCACCGACGAACACGGCGTACTCGAGGAACACGGCGTCGCGCAGGTTGACCCACTGCGCCAGGCTGTAGATCAGCATGCACAGTGCCAGTCCGGTGAGCAGGCCTTGCAGCATCTGCGCGTTCGCCTCAGCCTCGATGAACGCGGTGGTCGACAGCAGCGTGATCGGCAGCACCATCGAACTGCGGGTCTCGACGCGCAGCAGCAATTCCTGGGTGCCGGGCAGCAGCGTCAGCGGCGCGGCATGGGCACGACTGGGCAGCGGCCGCTCGGCGAAGGGCAGCGAATTGCCCATGCGGTGCTGGGCGGTGATGCGGCCGTCCTGGACGACGAAGAGGTCGACCCGGTTCAGCGGTGCGTAGTCGATGTGCAAGACCCAGTCAGGCCGGGTGCCTGGCGCCACGGTCACCGGCACGCGCAGCCAGACCGCATCCTTGTTGATGCCCAGGTTCGAGTTCGTCCCCTGCGGGCGTTGAAAGCGATCGGTCCGCGACAAGATCTCGGCAGCGCTCAGCGTCAGCGTCGGGTCGGCCAGCATGCGCAGCGCCGGCCAGGTGTCGAGGCGGGTGGTGTCAGCGTCGACGAACAAGGTGTTGCCAGCCCAGGCGGGCAGGCCGAACAGCAGCATCAGCCCGATCAGCAGGCGGCGCAGAACGGCAGGTGGTGGGCGCATCGTGAGTCTTGACGGGTTGTTCAGGACAATGGCGGCGGCATGGCGCCTCAATGGAACTGCTCCTGGCATATCGACAGCCGTCGCCGGATCTTGAAGGGCACTCGCCAGTTCTGACGTTTTTACGGGTTTCCCCTGGGAATGTGTAACTTTTCGCCTCTCGTCAGACCATGATCCCGACCCGCCTGCGTGACACTCGCCGCGCCGCTGCCGCATGCCGGGCCACGCTGCTGGCCGCGGCATGGCTGCTGGCCTGGCCAGCGGCGCCGGCTCAGCAGCTTGAGCCCGACAAAGCCGCCACGGCGGCCGCGTCAGCGCGCCCGCGCGTCGGCCTCGTGCTCGGTGGTGGTGGCGCCCGCGGCGCGGCCCACATCGGCGTGCTCGAGGTGCTCGACCAGTTGCGGGTGCCGGTGGACTGCGTGGCCGGCACCAGCATGGGGGCCTTGGTGGCCGGTGCCTGGGCCGCCGGGCTGGCGCCGGCGGCGATGCAGCGCGAGCTCGCCAAAGCCGACTGGAGCGACATGTTCCAGGACAACCCCGACTACACCGAGCTGAACTTCCGCAATCGCCGCCTGGCCCAGCGCTTCCTGCCCGGCAGCGAGATCGGCGTCGGCGAGCGCGGGTTGGCGGCGCCGGCGGGTGTCGTGTCCGGGCAGAAGATCAAGCTCTTCTTCAACCAACTGGTCGGCGCCGATCTGGGCGAACTCGACCTCGCCGAACTGGCGTTGCCGGTGTCCATCCTGGCCACCGACATCGGCACCGGTGAGCGTGTCGTGCTGCGCAGCGGCAGCCTGACGCAGGCGATGCGCGCCAGCATGTCGGTGCCGGGGCTGATGGCGCCGCTGGAACTGGCGGGCCGCAAGCTGGTCGACGGCGGGCTGGTCGACAACCTGCCGATCCGCGAAGTGCGCGAGCGTTGCCAGGCCGACGTGGTGATCGCCGTCAACGTCGGCTCGCCGCTGCTGCGGGCCGAAAACGTCGGCTCGCTGCTGACGGTGTCAGCGCAGATGGTGGCCATCCTGACCGAGCAGAACGTCAGCCAGTCGCTGGCGACGCTGACGGCC
>JAUYAJ010000186.1 GCA_030693565.1 Rubrivivax sp. | reverse complement strand
GCGGCGGCCCCGGCATGGTGATGCTGGCCGAGCCGCTGCAGCGCGCACTGGCGGCCGTGGCCGCCGATCGCGGCGCCGCCGCGCCGGTGGTTCACTTCACGCCGACCGGGCAGCCGCTGACCCAGGCGCTGGTGCAGGCGTTCGCCGCCGGCAGCGGCGCGGTGCTGCTGTGCGGGCGCTACGAAGGCATCGACCAGCGCATCATCGACCAGCATGTCACGCTCGAGATCAGCCTGGGCGACTTCGTGCTCTCGGGCGGCGAACTGCCCGCGCTGGCGCTGCTGGACGCGGTGGCGCGGCTGCAGCCCGGTGTGCTCAGCGCACCCTCGCACGAGCACGACAGCTTTTCCGACGGCTTGCTCGAAGGCCCGCAGTACAGCCGGCCAGAGCGGCTGGCAACGGCGGCCGGTGAGCTGGTGGTGCCGGCGCCGCTGCTCTCGGGCCACCATGCCGAGATCGCCGTCTGGCGGCGCCGGCGTTCGCTGGAGCTGACGGCGCGGCGCCGGCCCGACCTGATTGCCGCGGCGCGCACGGCAGGGCGCCTCAGCGCAGCCGACGAACGTCACCTGCTTTCGATCGGGCTATAATCAAAGGCTTTTCGATCCTCTGACGGGTATCCCAGGCGTTCGCCTGTACACCGACAACCGGCCCGGTCAAGATCGCACGGAGAACGCCTTGAACATCATTGCCATGCTCGAGCAAGAAGAAATTGCTCGCCTGAACCGCACCATCCCGGTCTTCGCCCCTGGCGACACCGTGATCGTCAACGTCAACGTCGTCGAAGGCACGCGCAAGCGGATCCAGGCCTACGAGGGCGTGGTCATCGCGCGTCGCAACCGCGGTCTGAACAGCAGCTTCATCGTCCGCAAGATCTCCAACGGCGAAGGCGTCGAGCGCACTTTCCAGCTCTACAGCCCGCTGCTGGCCGGCATCGAAGTCAAGCGCCGCGGTGACGTCCGCCGCGCCAAGCTGTACTACCTGCGCCAGCGCAGCGGCAAGTCGGCGCGGATCAAGGAAAAGCTGTCCTGAGCGACAGCGCTCACGGCAGGGCCGCCCTTCGGGGTGGCTGGTTCGCACAGCCGCCCCACGGGGCGGTTTTGTCATTCTGGGCTTGAGAACTCCGCGATGTCGGTTCCCCGAATCCTCGACCCGCACGCGGTGCCGATCGCCGGCACCGATGCCCACCTGGCCGCGGTGGCGGCCGATCGGCTGACGCCGCAGGCCTTGCGTCAGCGCTTCAAGAGCGCCGCCGGCTGGCTGCCCGAGATCGCCGGCGACGCCAGCCGCCACCCTGGGCGCGAACCCAAGGCGGCGTCGGTGCTGGTGCCCCTGGTGCTGCGCGACGACGGCTTGCAGGTGCTGCTGACGCGCCGCACCGCCCACTTGCGCGACCACGCCGGCCAGATCAGCTTTCCCGGTGGCCGTGCCGAGGCGCATGACGCCGACGCCGCTGCCACCGCGCTGCGCGAGGCGGCCGAGGAAGTCGGCCTGCCGCTCGATCGTGTCGACGTCATCGGTCAGCTGCCGGTCTACACCACCATCACCCAGTTCGTCGTCACCCCGGTGATCGCGCTGGTGCAGCCGCCGTTCGAGCTCGCGCTGGACCGCTTCGAGGTCGAGGAAGCCTTCGAGGTGCCGCTGCAATACCTGATGACGCCGGCCCACCACTGCCGCCATGTCTTCACTTTCGACGGCGGCGAGCGCCAGTTTCTGTCGATGCCATGGCCTGGCCGCGGGCCCGAAGCGCGCGAGCATTTCATCTGGGGCGCGACGGCGGCGATGCTGCGCAACCTGTACCACTTCCTCAGCCGCTGAGGTCGCCGCGCATCGGCTCGCTATGATGGCAGCCGATGAGCTTCTTCGCCGTCCTGGTCGCCTTGCTGATCGAACAGATCAAACCGCTGCCGCGCGACAACCGCGTGCATGACATGCTGGTCGCCTGGGTGCGCTGGGCCGGCCGCAATTTCGACGCCGGCAAACCGCAGCACACCTGGATCGTCTGGTGCGTCTCGGTGCTGGTGCCGGCGCTGGCGGTGGCTGCGGTCTATCTGGCGCTCAACCACTTCAGCGGCTTGCTGGCGCTGGCCTTCACCGTGCTGCTGCTCTACCTGACGCTGGGGTTTCGCCAGTTCAGCCATTACTTCACCGACATCCGCGACGCCCTGGACAGCGGCGACGAGGATCTGGCGCGCCAGCGCCTGCGCGAATGGCGCCACCTGGACGCCAGCGAACTGCCGCGCACCGAGGTGTTGCGCCATGTGCTCGAACACTCGCTGCTGGCGGCGCACCGCCATGTGTTCGGCGTCTTCTTCTGGTTCGTCGTGCTGGCGGCGCTGGGGCTGGGGCCGGCCGGCGCCGTGCTCTACCGCATGGCCGAGTTCAGCGCCCGTTACTGGGCCTACCGCCAGCGCGCGCTGGATGCGCCGGCCAACGACGCGCTGCTGGCTTTGTCGCGCCGGCTGTTCACGCTGCTCGACCATGTGCCGGCCCGGCTCACGGCCTTCGGTTTTGCCGTCGTCGGCAACTTCGAGGAAGCCGTCAGTGGCTGGCGCCGCGACGCCGCGCTGTGGTCCTACCCGAATGAGGGGGTGATCCTGTCGGCTGCCGCCGGCGCGCTGGGCGTGCAACTGGGCGGCCACGCGGCGCCAGGCGTGACGCCGGACCGCTCGAAGACCTTCGATGCCGGCGTTGACGCCGGTTTGGCCAGCGCCGCCGGCTTCACCGCCGGCGTGCCGCCGCAGCTCGGTCACCTGCAAAGCGTGGTCGGTCTGGTCTGGCGCTCGGTGGTGCTGTGGATGATGTTGCTGGCCTTGCTGACGCTGGCCAACATCATTGGCTGAACATCAATAGCGCTGGCGCGACAACTCGTCGAACAGCTCCAGGTAGATGCGGTAGCGCGACTCGCTGATCTCGTCGCGCTCGCGCGCTGCGCTGACGCCGCAGCCCGGTTCATGGCGGTGCATGCAGTTGTAGAAGCGGCACTGGCCCAGCGCCGCCGCCAGGTCGGGCATCAGGCCGGCCAACTGCTCGGGCTTCAACTGGCGCAAGCCGAACTCCTGAAAGCCCGGTGAGTCGATCAGCGCCGCTTGCCGGCTGTCGTCGAGCCAGTACCAGCGTGTCGACGTCGTCGTGTGGCGGCCGGCGGCCAGAGCCTTCGAAATCTCGCCGACCTGGGCCTCGGCCTGCGGCACCAGCAGGTTGATCAGCGTGCTCTTGCCCATGCCGCTGGGGCCGAGCACCAGCGTCGTGCGGCCCGCCAGCAGCGGCGCCAGCCGCTCGCGGGCCTGGTCGGGCTCGGTCTTGAGCGCCAGCTCGACCACCTGAATGCCCATCGCGCGGTAAGGCGCGAGCCGCTGGCGCGCAGTCTCGGCCACCGGCAGGTCGGTCTTGTTGAGGCCGATCACGGCCTCGATGCCGACGTCGGCCGCGGCCAGCAGCGCGCGTGTCAGCTGCGACTCGCTGAACACCGGCTCGCCGGCGACCAGGATCAGCAACAGGTCGAGGTTGGCGGCGAAGGACTTGGTGCGCCAGTCGTCCTGGCGGCGCAGCAGGTTGCGCCGCGGCTCCAGGTGTTCGATCACGCCTTCGGCGCCGGCGCCGCTGCCCACCGGCATCCAGCGCACGCGGTCACCGACGACGAGCTCGCTCTTCTTGCCGCGCGGGTGGCAGAGCACGCGGTCGCCGTCTTCGGTTTCGACCATCACATGGCGACCATGGGCCGCCACCACCAGCCCGAGATCGAGCGCTTGAAAGGAACTCAAGCGATCAACTCAGCAACGCGTCGACTTTGGCGGCGCAGATGAAGTCGTTGATCGAGATGCCGCCCACCGAATGGGTGTTGAAGCGCACCGTGCAGCGGCCGTAGCTGACGCGCAGGTCGGGGTGGTGGTCTTCGGCATGGGCAATCCACGCCAGCGCGTTGACGAAGGCCATGGTGCGGTGGAAGTCGGTGAACTCGCAGCTCTTCTGGATCGCGTGGTCGACCAGTTCCCAGCCCGGCGCGGCGGCCAGATGGGCCTGGACTTCGTCGTCGGCCATCGGCGGCTGGCCTTCGAGCGGCTGGCAGTGCAGGTCTTTGAGTTCGGTCATGGTGTCGAAGGGCTGGGGTCGGGTTGGCCGGCGACGGCAGCGGGCGGCAGCTTGGCCAGCCGTTCGGCAGCTGGCGGGTGCGAATAATAAAAGCGCACGTAAAGCGGGTCCGGCGTCAGCGTGGCGGCGTTGTCTTCGTGCAGCTTGAGCAAGGCACTGGCGAGGTCGCGGCCGTCGGCCTGGGCGCAGGCGTAGGCATCGGCCTGGAACTCGTCGCGGCGCGACATCTGCGCCAGCAGCGGGGCAATGAAGAAGGTGAACTGCGGCAGCGCCAGCATGAACAGCAGCAGCGCCAGCGCGTCGTTGGGCGCGGCCAGGTTGGGCGCCACGCCCAGGCCGGTGTAGAAGCCGCTCTGGCCCGCCAGCCAGCCCAGCAGGGCCAGCCCGGCCAGGCTGAGGCCGAAGATGCCGATCATGCGTTTGAGCACATGGCGGTGCTTGAAGTGGCCGAGCTCGTGCGCGAGCACGGCTTCGACTTCGGACGGTGACAAGCGCGCCAGCAAGGTGTCGAAGAAGACGACGCGCTTGGCCGCGCCCAGGCCGGTGAAGTAGGCGTTGGCATGGGCCGAGCGGCGGCTGCCGTCCATCACGAACAAGCCCTTGGCGGCAAAGCCGCAGCGCTGCATCAGCGCCTGCACGCGGGCTTTCAGCGCTTCGTCGGGCAGCGGCTCGAACTTGTTGAACAGTGGCGCGATCACGGTCGGGTAAAGCACCAGCAGCACGAGGTTGAAGCCGACCCAGGCCGCCCAGGCCCAGAGCCACCACAGGCCGCCTGACACCGCCATGATCCACAGCACCAGCGCGGCCAGCGGCAAGCCGATCAAGGCGCCGACCGCAGCGCCCTTGACGAGGTCGACGACGAACAGCCTGGCCGTCATGCGATTGAAGCCGAAGCGCTGTTCGATGCGAAAGGTGCTGTAGCACTCGAAGGGCAGGTCGATCAGCCCCGAAATGACGGCAAACGCAGTCAGCAGCGCAAGCTGGTAAGCCATGGCGCCATAAGCCGGCAGCAAGGCATCGCGCAGAAAGGTGTTGAGCAGGTCGACGCCGCCGAGCAGCGTCCAGCCCAGCAGCACGGCGCTGCCGAAAGCCGCGCTGAGCAGGCCGAAACGGCCTTTGACCAGCGTGTAGTCGGCGGCCTTCTGGTGGGCCTGCAAGGTGACGGCGGCGCTGAAGGCGGCGGGCACGCGGTCGCGGTGGTTGGCGACATGGCGCATCTGGCGCGTTGCCAGCCACATGCGCGTGGCCAGCGACAACAGCAAGGCGCCGGCGAAGGCCAGGGTGAGGGTGGAGGAGTCCATGGGCGCAAGTGTAGGCTTGGGCGAGAATCTCCCCCACACCAGGGCCACCCGCGCCAGCCACCATGACCGACACCCCACAGCCCACCGACACCGCCGCCACCGCCGCCACGCTCAGCCCCAGCGAGCACAACCTGATCTGGATCGACCTCGAGATGACCGGTCTGTACCCGGACAGCGACCGCATCATCGAAGTGGCGGTGGTCGTCACCGACCCGCAGGTGACGCTGCGCATCGAAGGCCCGGTGTTCGCGATCCACCAGAGCGACGCCGCGCTCGATGCGATGGACGCCTGGAACAAGGGCACCCATGGCCGCAGCGGGCTGATCGACCGCGTCAAGGCCTCGACCGTCGACGAGGCCAGCGCCGAAGCCCAGGTGATCGAATTCCTCAAGCGCTACGTGCCGCGTGGCAAGAGCCCGATGTGCGGCAACAGCATCTGCCAGG
>JAUYAJ010000185.1 GCA_030693565.1 Rubrivivax sp. | reverse complement strand
GTTCGCCTTGCTGCACCAGCATGCCGACGACCTGGCGCGCATCATGACCGCCGAGCAAGGCAAGCCGCTGGCCGAGGCGCGCGGCGAGGTGATCTACGGCGCCAGCTTCGTCGAGTGGTTCGCCGAAGAAGCGCGCCGCAGCTACGGTGAAACCATCCCGACCACCGACAACAACAAGCGCTACCTGGTCATCAAGCAGCCGATCGGCGTCTGCGCGGCGATCACGCCGTGGAACTTCCCGATCGCGATGATCACGCGCAAGGTGGCGCCGGCGCTGGCCGCCGGCTGCCCGGTGATCATCAAGCCGGCCGAGCAAACCCCGTTGTCGGCGCTGGCCGTGGCCGAACTGGCGCAGCGCGCCGGCATGCCCGCTGGGGTGCTGAATGTGCTCTGCGCCGACGCCGAGAACTCGATCGCCATCGGCGACGTGCTGTGCAGCAGCGACACCGTGCGCCATCTGTCGTTCACAGGCTCGACCGAAGTCGGCCGCATCCTGGCCCGCCAATGCGCGCCCAGCATCAAGAAGCTGAGCCTGGAACTCGGCGGCAACGCGCCCTTCATCGTCTTCGACGACGCCGACATCGACAGCGCCGTCGAGGGCGCGATGATCAGCAAGTACCGCAACGCCGGCCAGACCTGCGTCTGCGCCAACCGCTTCTACGTTCACGATGCCGTCTACGACGAATTCGTCGCCAAGCTGGCCGCCAAAGCCGGCGCGATCCAGGTCGGCAGCGGCTTCGAAGCAGGCGTCCACCAGGGCCCGATGATCGACGACGCGGCCATCGCCAAGGTCCAGGCCCATGTCGCCGACGCCCTGGCCAAAGGCGCGCGGCTGGTGGTCGGCGGCCAGCGCCAGGGCGAGCGCTTCTACACCCCGGCGGTGCTGGCCGACGTCAGCGCCGACATGCTGTGCGCGAAGGAAGAGACCTTCGGCCCGGTGGCGCCGGTGCAGCGATTTCACAGCGAAGCCGAGGTCATCGAACTGGCCAACGCCACCGAATTTGGCCTCGCCAGCTATTTCTACAGCCGCGACATCGGCCGCATCTTCCGTGTCGGCGAAGCGCTGGAATTCGGCATGGTGGGCATCAACACCGGCTTGATCTCGACCGCCGAAGTGCCATTCGGCGGCGTCAAGCAAAGCGGACTGGGCCGCGAGGGTGGGCGCCAGGGCATCGACGACTACGTCGAGCTCAAGTACCTCTGCCTGGGCGACATCCAGCGCTGATTCAGGGCTTGGCTTCGTCGTCGTTGGCTGCCGCGGCCAGGCCGCGGTCGGCGGCGCGCGCCGGACGCATCTGACCGACACCGGCACTGGCGCTGGCTTGAGCCAGCGCCCGGCGCAGCAAGGCATCGGCCTCGCGGCCATGTTCAGGGTATGACGCCAGCCCTTGGCTGACCACCAGCGTCTGCTCGCGGCCCGCCACCTTGAACGGCCGCGCCAGCGCATGGGCAAGCTTGGCAGCGACGCGCTCGCCGTCGGTCGGGGCGTCGATCCAGGCCAGCAGCACGGCGTAGGCGTCGGCGCCGATGGCGGCGACGACGTCACTGGCGCGCAGCGCCGCGCGCAGCCGCACCGCCGCCTTGCGGCGCAGCACGTTGGCCGCCTCGCTGCCCATCGCCGCGCCGACCGCGCCCAAGCCGCTGACGCGCAGCACGATCAGCGCCATCGGCGCCGGCTCGCGCTCGCGCAGCGCCAGCAGATGGCCCATGTGCTCGAGCAACTGGGCGCGGTTGGGCAAGCCGGTGGACAGGTCGATGGCCCAGGCTTTGCGCGCCACCAGTTCGATGCGCTTGCGTTCGATCGCCAGCCGCAGCACGCGCGCCAGCGTGGCCGCCTGCAGCTCTTCGGCGGGCAGCAAGTCCTGCACGCCCAGCGCCAGCAAGGCCAGCGTGGCGGCGGCGTCGGGCGCTGGCGCGGTGACGACAACGGCGGCGTCCAGCACCGCGTGCGTCAGCGCCGGCCACGACGCCAGCGCCGCCAGTGCCGCAGCGTCGTCCAGCTGCAGCAGCACGGCGTCAGGAGGGGCCAGGCCGAGTTGCTCGGCGGCCGCTGCCAAGGACTCACAGACGCTGACCGCGAACGGCCCATAAGGCGTCGCCGCCAGGTCGGCCGGCATGCCGCCGACGATGAGGATCCGGTACGGAACTGTCACAGGCCGTCGCTTTCCAGAATGCACGATGCACCGCCTGGCCATTGTGCCCGCAGCGCGAGACCACCCGGGTATGCTCGGCGCCCCGCGGGCCCGGGTCGTCGAGCGCAGCGACGTGCGCAACCTGGGGCCAATTCGCCGCCCCCGCGCCCAGACCAAGGATTCCTGTGATCGACTGTCAAGCTGCCCTGGACGCCGTCTATGCCGAGATCCGCCCGCAGATCGGCGACGGCAAGGTGGCGGACTACATCCCGGCGCTGGCCCGCGTCCCTGCGGCCCAGTTCGGCATGGCGGTGTGCACGGTCGACGGCCAGCAGTACGGCGTCGGCGCGGCGGCAACGCCGTTCTCGATCCAGAGCCTGTCCAAGGTCCTGGGGCTGACGCTGGCCTTGCAGCAGATCGGGGCCGCCGTCTGGGATCAAGTGGGCCGGGAACCCTCAGGCGACCCCTTCAACTCGCTGATCCAGCTGGAACACGAGCACGGCAAACCGCGCAACCCCTTCATCAATGCCGGCGCAATCGGCGTTGCCGACCTGCTGTGCTCGGCCTTTGCCGACCCGCGCCAGGCCTTGCTGCAACTGGCGCAGCGGCTGTGCGGCGACGCGGTTGCGTTCGACGCCGAAGTCGCGGCCTCCGAGCGCCAGGCTGGCTTTCGCAACGCCGCGCTGGCCAACTTCATGAAGAGCTTCGGCCGCATCGGCAACGACGTCGACGCGGTGCTCGACGTTTATTTCCATCAATGCGCGCTGGCGCTGAGCTGCACGCAATTGGCGCGCGCTTTCGCTTATCTGGCCAACAAGGGGGTGCAACCGCTGTCCGGCGACACCATCGTGACGCCGCGGCAGGCGCGGCGCGTCAACGCGCTGATGCTGACCTGCGGCACCTACGACGCCGCGGGCGAGTTCGCCTTTCTCATCGGGCTGCCGTGCAAGAGCGGCGTCGGCGGCGGCATCGTCGCCATCGTGCCCGAGCAGATGGCGATCTGCGTCTGGTCGCCAGGCCTGGACGACACCGGCAACTCGGTCGTCGGCCGGCGCGCGCTCGAACTGTTCGTCACCCAGATCGGTGTGTCGGTGTTCTGACGGCCAGGCGCAGCGGCGGCTGGCCAGCAGCGAGAATGGGCGTCCGCGTCGGTGACGCCCCGGCTGCCTGCCAAGGCGGCAACTCCAGAGTCAACCCCTGATGTCCATCATTCTCGAGGTCGAGCACGTCACGACCTACCGCTACGCGCGCCCGGTCGAATTCTCGACCCACCGCGTCGCCTTCCACCCGCGCGCTGCCCACGACATCCGTGTCCTCTCGGCCAGCCTGGAAGTCAGCCCGCACAGCAAGCAGCACTGGATTCACGACGTCTTCTCGAACTCGGTGGCCGTCGTCGAGCCGATGGTGCCGGCCGACATGCTGAAGTTCACCGCGCGCTTCGCGATCGAACACCATGGCGTGCAGAACCACGAACTGCCGATCGCTGCCGAGGCCAAGCTCTACCCGTTCGACTATTCAGCCGACGACCGCACCGACTTGTCGAGCTTCATCCCGCTGCAATACCCGGATGACGCCGCCGTCGTGCGCGAATGGGCCTCCAGCTTTCTACCCGTGCGCGGGCGCACCCACACGCGCGACATCCTGGTCAACATCAACGAAGCCGTCCGCAGCGACTTCACCTACGCGTCGCGCGAAACGATGGGAACCCAGCGGCCGGCGCAAACGCTGGAACTGCGCACCGGCACCTGCCGCGACTTCGCCTTGCTGATGATCGAGGCGGCGCGCGGCCTGGGCCTGGCAGCGCGTTTTGTCTCCGGCTACATCTACGACGCAGCACTCGACAAGCCCGACGCGCAGCCCGGCTCGGCAGTCGGCCCGGCAAGCGCCAACCTCATCGAGAGCCGCGACATCGGTGGCACCCAAGGCGCTGGCGCAACCCATGCCTGGCTGCATGTGTTCCTGCCCGGCGCCGGCTGGGTGCCTTTCGACCCGACCAACGAGCTCTATGGCGGCACCGACCTGATCCGCGTCGCGTTCACGCGCACGCCCGAGCAAGCGGCGCCAGTTGCCGGCTCATGGACGGGCGACGCCAGCGACTTCGTCAGCATGAATGTCGAGGTTAAGGTGCACCGCCGCGAGAGCGCGACTGCGCAGGCGCCCGCGTCAAGCTGAGACCTGGGGCGGATCGACCGCCTGCGGCCGAAGGCGAGGACCGGCCCGGCAGCACTGCCGGGCCGTCTTGCTTGCGCCGCCGCGCCGGCTGTGCGCGCCGACCGCGGCAAGCACCATCAGCGCCGCGCTGACACCGGCTCGCTGGGCAGCGGCTGGCCGCCAGGGCCGGCCTTGAATGTCAGCGGTCCGACAGCCGCCTGCTGGCCCACACCGGGCTTGCTCCAGTCGCATACGCCTCCGCTGAACACCGCCTGCAGACGGGCCCACTGGGGGTCGCTGAACAGACCCGCCGCGTAGTCGCTGCGTGCCAAGGCCTTGAGCTGGCACTTCAGCACATGCTCGGCGCGCGGCCCACCCGCCACCTGGCGCGGCGACAGCGAGGGCTTGAGGAAGGGGTCGGCATCACAGACGGCGGCGTCGGTCACCTTGACGGTCTGGGTGGCGTCGCCGGGCAGCAGGCAGAAGTCGGCGCTGCCGGCCGGGCGGTTGCGCCGCACCTTGGCTTCGAGCGTGCCGGCGCCGCTGTCGGCTTTCAGCGCCGTCAGCCACTGGTCCATGGTGTTGAACGCATCCAGCGTCATCGTCCCCGGCGCCCCCAGGCCGGTGCGCGCAAAACGCCACAGCGCCTGGTTGTTGGCGTCGCCGGCGTCGGCGACGATGCGGTCGCGGATGCCGAAGCTGAACCAGACATGGTGGATCGGCGCCGACGGCGCGCTGCCGCCCGGCGGCACCGTGATGTTGGAGTCATCCCAGCCACGCAAGTCGATGATCGCGGTCTTGGCCAGATTCCTGCCGCTGGCAACGATGCCCGCGCGGTAGGCGATTTCCAGCGCCGCGGTGTCGGCCACCGAGCGCGCGGCGCGCGGTGTCGAGTCGCGGTCGATGCCGCCCACCAGTTCGTTGAGGGTGACGAACTCCTCAGCGCTGATGCTGGTCGCCTGCAAGGCCCGCAAGCCGTATTGCACGCCGACGTTGTCACGCGTGTCCAGCGCCGCCGTCGAGCCCGGCACCTTGCCCCAGATCGACTCGCCCCAGCTCCAGGCGTTGCAGCGCGGCAGGCTGGCCGTGGTGCTGGCGTTGGCCGGGTCGTAGACGGCGCTGTTGGGCAGCTCGCAGTTGTTGACCGCCGCCGTGCCCTGGGTGATGACGCCGGTGGTGTTGTTGCTCACCAGACGCGAAAAATACAGCCCGGCGCGGCCGTTGCTGCCAAAGGCATTGACCCACGCATGGCAGGCACTCTGGTCGGCATGGCCGTTGATGGCCGCCTTGCGGGCGTTGATCTGCGCCTGCGTCTGCCCGGTCATCAGCGCCGTCCAGGCCGGCTTCTGGTAGGCCTCGACCAGCAGCACGCAGTCGCCGACCTCCATCGAGGTGGTTTCAGAATCGGGGTAGGTGCAGCTGGTGGTGATGCCGTCGAGCAGGCCGGGCTGGATCGACGCCGCCATGTTCGAATTGATGGCGCCGCCCGAGCAGCCCGAGCCCATGGTGAAGCGGATCGGACCGTAGCTGTCGATGATGTGTTCCTTCATCATCATCACGGTTTCGCTCATCAGCACGCGGTTCGAGTTGCGCGCCGAGTCGGTCATGCTGTTGGCGACCACCATGACGCCGCGCGACAGCGCGTTGTCCGAGCCCGACCAGGCGGTTGCCGGCCGCGCCTGGCGCCGTGGCTGCCCGGTGCTCGCGCCGAAGTTGAACACCACCTTGCGGTTCCAGCCGGCCTGCGGCGCGGTCGCCGTCCACGCTCTGGCCGGGTCAACCAGCACCGCGATGTCGTAGATGCCGCGGTTCATGGTGCCGCGCTCGACACGCACGATGTAAGGCATGGTGACGCCGGCGTCGGTCGTCGTGCTGGCCATGTCGGACGGCGCCGTGCCCACTGTGTAAGGCTTGAAGCAGGCGTTGGCCGGCGGCGTCGCGCTGGTCGCCGGCGCCGTCGCCGTTGCCGCTACCGACGGGCTGGGGTCGGGAATGCCGAAGGTGCAGCCCGCCGTCGTCGTGCGGTAGTAGAGCTTGACTTCGCCGGCGATGTTGCAGTTGGCGTCCGGCGCGCCGGCCAGACCACTGGCGTTGGACGCCGGGACGTTGCCGTTGACGGCCTGCGGAATGGTGGTGGCGCAGTAGAAAGGCGTCACCAGCGGACCCGCCATCACCGGCCCGTGGCGCGGCGCGTTGGTGATCACCAGCGAGGTCGTCGCCGTGCTGTTGTTTTCGACCACCACCGTATTGGCGCCCACCGCCAGCCCGGTCAGCAGCCCGAGGTAGCGGCCATCACTGCCGGCGCTGAACGAGGAGGTGACGTCGCGGCCGTCGACGGTGATGCGCAGCGACCCGGCACTGGCGCCGGCGGGAAAGCTGATTTCGACCAGGGCGTCGCCGCCGCTGACAAGGTCGGCGCGATTGGACAAAGTGCGAATCTGCGCCGGCTCCAGGTCGGCGCTGAGGCAGCCAACCAGACTGGCCAGGGTCAGGGCCGACAGGCCCCAGACGAGCGCACGCCCGCTGTGTCGTGAAACTTGCATGGTGAATCCCCGTTTCCGTCGCGATCGCCATGACCGCTGGCCAGTTCATGCTACGGCGGCGCCTGACGATCAGCGATGCGGTGGAACCCGAGGGTCACTGTCGCCGGCGCGACATCGAACAGGCATCGCGGGGGACATGGAGCGGGCGAAGGGAATCGAACCCTCGTCTTAAGCTTGGGAAGCTTCAGCTCTGCCATTGAGCTACGCCCGCACGCGGCCGCAGTTTACGTGATCGCCGCGCGCCGCTGCCGGCGGCCGGCTCGCCGACCAGGACCTCGCTGCACGGCTTTGCCTGCGACCACACAGCTTTACACACGGCAATGTCAGGGCGACGCTGGCGTGGCATGCTGGCGCCATGCACAAGCCCTCCACGCCTCTGCCTCTGGCGCCGACCACGCGCTCGCGCGCGCCGACCCTGGCCTTGCTGGTCGCCGCGGCGATGACGCTGAGCGCCTGCGTGGTGGCACCGCAGCGCCGCGCGATGCGCCAGGCACCGCCGCCAGCGGCCGCCGAAGCGCCGCGGCCGGCGCTGTACTTCTACCCCAGCCGCGGCCAGAGCGCCGACCAGCAGCACCGCGACCGCTACGAGTGCTACCAATGGGCGCGCCAGCAAACCGGCTTCGACCCCGGCATGACCCCGGTCAGCCGCCCGGCCACGCCGCGCGGCGCCGAGCGCAGCAGCGGCGCTGGTGCCGCCCTCGGCGCGGTCACCGGCGCGGCGGTTGGCGCCATCGTCAGCTCACCGCGCCACAGCGGCGAAGCCATGGTGCTGGGCGCCGTGCTCGGTGGCCTGATGGGGGCCGCCGGCGACCAGCAACGTGCTCAGGCGGCGGACCGCGCCGATGCCGCCCGCAGCCAGCGCGCCCAAGGCCGCTCCCAGGGCGCGATCGACGACTTCCAGCGCGCCATGTCAGCCTGCATGACAGCGCGCCATTACAGCGTCGGCTGATCCGCCGAGGCCAAAGGACTGCCCATGAAGTACCGCCTCATCTTGACAGTGCTGACGCTGGCGCTGGCCGCCCCGGCCTGGGCCGGTCCGCGCGACGACCGGCCGGGTCCGAATCAATGGCAGGACACGCGCTACGGCCATTCACACCGCTACCCGGTGCAAGGCCAGCGCGTCGGCGCGCCGCCACCGCGCAGCGCGGTGGTCGTCCATGGCCAGTCGCGCTACGGGTTCGACAGCGGCGTCTGGTACGGCGGCCGACCCGGGCATTACGTGGTGACTCGGCCGCCGCGCGGCGTCATCGTCGGCGCTTTGCCGGCCTTTGTCACCGTGGTCACCCTCGGCGCCTTGAGCTATCACTACGCCAACGGCGTCTACTACCGCGCCCGGCCGCATGGCGGCTACGAAGTCGTCGATGCGCCTGACGATGCCGCGCCCGCCTTCCCGACCCCGCAGCGGACCTTCGTCTACCCGCGCGAAGGCCAGTCGCCGCAGCGCCAGGCCAACGACGAATACGAATGCCACCGCTGGGCGGTGGGCCAGACCGGCCTCGACCCGACGCTGCAAGCCACCGGCCAGGTCGCGCCCGGCGACAGCCGCCGCGACGACTACGACCGCGCCGCCAGCGCTTGCCTGGAGGGCCGCGGCTACAGCCTGCGCTGAGGCAGCGCCACTAGAATTGCGGCCCCATCACCGCCGTCCGCCCCGCTTGAACCGCCCCTTCACCCCGCCACCGCCCGACGAAGACCCGCGCAGCGCGCCGATCCGCAGCTTTGTGATGCGCACCGGCCGCGTCGGCCCCGGCCAGCAGCGTGCGCTGCTTGAACTCGGTCCGCGCTTTGTTCTGCCTTACGCCGCTGCAACACTGGATGCGGCGGCGGTCTTCGGCCGCCCTGCCCCGCTGGTGCTGGAGATCGGCTTCGGCATGGGCGACGCCACCGCACAAGTGGCGGCAGACCAGCCGGGCACCGACTTCATCGGCGTCGAGGTCCACGAACCCGGCGTCGGCGCCTTGCTCAAGCGCATCGGCGAACGCGCGCTGAGCAACCTGCGCATCGTCCGCCACGACGCCGTCGAGGTCTTGCAGCAGATGGTCGCCCCGGCCTCGCTGGCCGGCGTTCACATCTGGTTTCCCGATCCCTGGCACAAGCTGCGCCACAACAAGCGCCGGCTGGTGCGGCCGCCCTTTGTCGACCTCGTGGTGTCGCGGCTGGCGCCCGGCGGCTACCTGCACTGCGCCACCGACTGGCAGCCCTATGCCGAGCAGATGCTCGCGGTGCTGGCCGCCGAGCCGCGGCTGGCCAACAGCGCGGCCGGCTTCGCCCCGCGGCCGGACTGGCGGCCGCTGACCAAGTTCGAGGCCCGCGGCCTCAAACTCGGCCACGGCGTCTGGGACCTGGTGTTCAGGCGCTCCAGCTGACGACGCCGGTCCAGGCCGTCAGCAGCACCACCGCACCGAAGACGATGCGGTACCAGGCGAAGATGCTGAAGTCGTGCGTCGAGACATAGCGCAGCAGCCAGCGGATGCACAGCAGCGCACTGACGAAAGACACCACCAGACCGACGGCGAACATCGGCAGGTCGGCCCAGTGCAGGTGGTCGCGCTCCTTGATCACCGAATAGGCGCCAGCGGCGATCAGCGTCGGGATGCCGAGGAAGAAGCTGAACTCGGTGGCGCATTTGCGCGAAAAGCCATAGACCATCGCACCGATGATGGTGGCGCCCGAGCGGCTGGTGCCGGGGATCAGCGCCAGGCATTGCAGCAAGCCGACGACGAGCGCGTCACGCGCCGTCATGTCGTCGACCGACTCGACGCGGGCGTGGCGCTGGCCTTCGAGGTCGCGCTCGCCGTACAGCCGGTGGTGGCGTCGCTCGGCCCACAGGATGATGACGCCGCCGACGATGAAGGCCATCGCCACCGGCACCGGGTGGAACAGCCAGGCCTTGACCGCCTTGGCCAGCAGCAAGCCAGCCAAAGCCGCCGGGATGAACGCAATGGCGACGTTGCGGACGAAGCGCTGCGCCACCGGGTCGTGGCCGATGCCGGCCACGGTGGCCGTCAGGCGCTGGCGGTAATGCCAGATGACGGCGAAGATGGCACCGGTCTGGATCGCGATGTCGAACACCTTGGCAGTTTCGCCGGTGAAGTCGAGCAGCGACCCGGCCAGGATCAGGTGGCCGGTCGACGAGATCGGCAGGAACTCGGTCAAGCCTTCGACCAAGCCCATCAGGGCGGCCTTGAGCAACAGGATAGGGTCCAAGGCGTCGGCTCCGGGCGCTGGCAAAGCCGCGCATGATAGCGGCGCCCTGGTCGCCGAGTACCCGCACATTGACCACCATCGCGGCGCTCGCTATATTACTGACCAGTCAGTCAGTAGCATATGGCCACCCCGAAACCCGAGCATGCGCGCCAGCGCCGCAAAGAGACACGCCCGCAGGAATTGCTGGACGCCGCGCTCGCCTTGTTCGTCGAAAAAGGCTTTGCCGCCACGCGCTCGGAAGAGGTGGCGCGGCGTGCCGGCGTTTCCAAAGGCACGCTATACCTGTACTACCCGAGCAAGGAAGAGCTCTTCAAGGCGGTGGTGCGGCAGAACATGTCGAGCCTGATCGCCGAAGGCCTGGAGCTGGCGGGCAACTTCAGCGGTTCGTCTTCCGAGTTGCTCGGCTGCCTGATGCGCACCTGGTGGGAGCGGGTGGGCAACACCCCGGCCGCCGGCATCCACAAGATCGTCATCGCCGAAGTCCGCAATTTCCCCGAACTGGCGCAGTTCTACAGCGACGAGGTCATCGAACCCGCCGACCGCCTGTTCTCCGGCATCGTCCAGCGCGGCATCGACCGCGGTGAGTTCCGGCCCATGCCCGTGCATGCGGTCGCCCATGTCTTGATAGCCCCGATGATCTTTCTCGCCTTGCACCAGCATTCCTTCGGCGCCTGTCCGATGAACGAAGACTCGCCGATCGACGCCGAAACCATGCTCACGACCCAGCTCGACCTGGTGCTGGGCGGCCTGGAAGTGCGCGCCCCGGCGCCCCGCCCTGCCAGCCACCGGGTGCGCGCATGAGCCGGCGCCAGCGCTGGATCGTCGCCCTCGTCGTCGTCCTGATCCTGGCGGCCTTTGCCGGCCGCACCGTGATGCAGCGCCTGGCGGCGCGCAGCGCAGCGCCGGCGGTTCCAGCAGCCGCCCAGGCCATCGAGCTGGCCGCCACCGACGTCGCCATCGTCGCCCGCACCGAGCTTGGCCAGTCGCTGGCGGTTTCCGGCGGCCTGAAAGCGCGCGACAGCGCCGTCGTCAAAGCCAAGGTGGCCGCCGAACTGCGCGAGCTGACGGTGCGCGAAGGCGACCGCGTCAGCGCGGGCCAGCGCATCGGCCGCCTCGACGACACCGAATACCGCTGGCGGCTGCGCCAGGCCGAGGACCAGGTCGGCGCCGCCCAGGCCCAGTTCGACATCGCCCAGCGCACGCTGGCCAACAACCGCGCCCTGGTCGACCAAGGCTTCATCTCGAAGAACGCGCTCGACACATCGGCCAGTTCGGCCGGCGGCGCGCTGGCCTCGCTGCAGGCAGCGCGCGCCGCCGCCGAACTGGCGCGCAAGGCGGTGGCCGACTGCGAGGTGATCGCGCCCTTGGCCGGCCTGGTGTCGCAGCGCTTCGTCCAGCCAGGCGAGCGCGTCGGCGTCGATGCCCGGCTGCTCGAGATCGTCGATCTGACGCTCCTTGAGCTCGAAGCAGCAATCGCCGGCGACGACGTGCCGGCGCTGCGCGTCGGCCAGACCGCCCGGCTGCAGGTCGATGGCCTGGCCGACGACGTGCCGGCCCGCGTCGTGCGCATCAACCCCAGCGCCCAGCCCGGCACGCGCGCCGTCACCGCCTACCTGGCAGTGCTGCCATTTGCCGGCCAGGCGGCGCTGCGCCAGGGCTTGTTCGCCCGCGGCAGCATCGAACTGCAGCGGCGCAGCGCGCTGGCGATCCCGGAGTCGGCACTGCGCCTGGACCAGGCCAAGCCTTATGTGCTGCTGGTCAGCGACGGCC
>JAUYAJ010000183.1 GCA_030693565.1 Rubrivivax sp. | reverse complement strand
CGCCGTCGGCCAGCCACTGGTAGCTGATGACCAAAATGGCCGGCCCGTCCGCGTCGGCCAGGGTGTTGGCCGCGATCAGCGTCAGGCCCTGCGTCGGCGCACCGCTGATCGTCACGCTACCGGTCGGCGCGTCGTTGAGGTTGGCCACCGCAGCCGTGGCCGCACTGGTGACGCGCTCGGCCGCGCCGTGGGCGTCGGTGTAGCTGGCCGTCACGCTGATGGCCTTGCCAACCTGGGCCTGACTCAACACCAGGGTGCTGCCTGCTGCACCACTGATGGCCACGCCGTCGGCCAGCCATTGGTAGCTGATGGGCAGCGTCGCCGGGCCGTCAGCGTCGGCCAGTGTGTTGCTGGCAATCAGCGTCAGGCCCTGCGTCGGTGTGCCACTGATCGCCACGCTGCCGGTCGGCGCATCGTTGACGTTGGCCACCGCGGCGGTCGGCGCGCTGGTCACGCTCTCAGCCATGCCGTGGCCATCGACGTAGCTCACACGCACGCTGATCGCCTGGCCGACGTCGGCGTCGCCGAGCTGGTAGCTGCTCCCGGTCGCCCCTGCAATCGTGTTACCCCCACGCAGCCACTGGATGCTGAAGTCGCCCAGACCGTCGGCGTCGGCGATGGCAGCCTTGTCCACCGTCAGCGTCGCATCCTCGATGGCGTTGCCGACGATCAGCGGCAGGCCGGTCGGCGTGTCGTTGACGTTGGCCACCGTGATCGTGAAAGTGCCGCTCGCGGCCAGGCCGCCGCTGTCGGTGGCGGTGACGCGCACCGCAATCGCGCCGACGTCGCCGCTGCCCGGCGTGCCGCTGAAGGCCCGCGTCGCGGCGTTGAACGACAGCCACGACGGCAGCGCCTCGCCCGTGCTCAGGCGTGCCACATAGCTCAGCACATCGCCGACGTCGACGTCGTTGAAACTAGCTTCTGGCACCGTGAAGCTGAACGCTGCATCCTGCGTCGTGGCCTGGTCGGTGATGGCGCTGGCCAGCACCGGCGCGTCGTTGACCGCTGACACGGTGATGCTGCTGGCGGCGGTGGCGCTGCTGAAGGCGGTGCTGCTGCCGTTGACCCTGGCGTCCGCCGTTGCCCCAGCGATGCCACCACTGCGGTCCCAGGCGCGGAAACTCAGCCCGCTCGCCACCGTGCCGTTGAAGTTGGCCGCGGCGACAAAACGCACCAGCGTGTTGCCGTCGGCGGCCAGCAGGCGAGCCAGTGAATCGCTCACACTGCCGAAGTCCGACCACAGTCCACCGCTGTTCGTGCTGTACTGCCAGCGTCCCTGGCCGTCGTCGACGCCGATCACGGCGATGCCGGCCAAGGCACCCTCATCGACGTCGGTCAGACGGCCTGCGACCAGCACCGATATCGGCGTGCCGGCGTTGACGACTGCGTCCTCTTCGATGCCGAACAAGTCGTTGGCGCCGGACAGCACCGGCGCGTCGTTGAGCGCCACCACGTCCATGCTGAGGCTGCGCGCGGCGCCGTCGGCAACACCATCGTTGATGGTCAGCGTGATCTGACGCGGCGTGGTGCTCGGGCTCTCGCTGCTGTTGCTGTAGCTGACGGCGCGCAGCGCCGCCTGCCATTCGGCCAGCACGGCGGTCGCGCTCACCGAGCTCAGGGTCAGCACGCCGGCGCTGTAGCTGCCGGTGATGTTGCCCATGGTCGAGCCGTCGTTGCTGAACTGCAAGCTGTCCTGGTCAGCCGCAAATCCGCTGCCGATCCAGATCCGCGCCGACGCCAGCGTGGCGCTGTCGGCGTCGCTGACGGTGAGCCCGGCATCCAGCGCCACCGGGCCGCTGTTCTCGGTATAGACCAGGCTGCTGCGCGACAGCGTCAGCTGCGGCAGTTGGCCATCGGCGACCGTGATGGCGATCACGCCGCTCTTTGTCAACGTACCGCCGCTGCCGCTGTTGCCACGGTCGTCGATCGTCAAGTCGATGCGTGCCGGGCCGCCAGCGGTGGCGGTGAAGCGCAGTGTCCCGAGGGCGGCGTTGAGGTCGCTCAGGTTGCCGCGCAAGGTCACCGCGGTGTCGTCGCTGCCGCCACCGCTGATCAAGGTGATGCCGGCCAGACTGCCAAAGCCCAGCCGGCCGTTGCCCACCAGTTCCGTGCTCACGGTGAGATCAAGCAGCCCGCTGCCGGCGTCGACATCGCCCACCGTGACGGCGTTGCCGTTGGCAGACGAGAAGTACAGCGCCGTCGCCAGCGGTGTCGCCTGCGGCCCTGGCAGGCCCAGCGTGGGTGCGTCATTGACCGCCAGCACCGTGATGGCGATGCTGCCACTGGCCGACTTGGCGCCGCCGCTGCCGCTGTTGCCCAGGTCGTTGACGAGCAGGTCGATCTGCGCCGCCCCATTGAAATTGGCCCCTGGGGCGAAGCGCAGGCCGTCGAGGGCAGCGTTGATGGCCGACAGGCTGCCGCTGAAGCTCATGCTGGCGTTGGCGCTGCCGGTGCCGGTGATGAAGGACAGGCCGGTCGTTGCGCCCAGGCTGATGAGGCCCTGGGTCGCCGTCAGCGTCACCCGAACCGACGCGGCGCCGGCGTCGAGGTCGGCCACCACCGGTGCATCGGCACCGCTGAGGACCAGCACCGTGTCCTCGTCGACGACCCGCGCCGATGGCAAAGCCCAGGTGGGCGCGTCGTTGACGGCGGCCACCGTGACCGTGAAGGTGGTGCTGGTGAGGTTGCCGCCATCAGAAACGGTCAAGGTGATCGTGGTCGGCCCGCCATGCTGGCTGCTGTTGGCGTTGGCTACCGGCGTCACGGTGACGGTGCGATTGGCGCCGCTGCCGCCGAGCACGACGTTGGCGCCAGGCACCAGCACGGTGTTGCTGGAACTGGCGCTGACGACGAGGCTGCCCGCGCTGGTCTCGGCGTCGCCGATGGTGAAGGCCAGCGCGCCGGTGGTGCCGTCCTCGTTGATGTTCTGGTGGGCTGGCGTGCTGATCGTCGGCGCCGCGCCGTAGGGGTTGTATTCGTAGGCGCCGATGTCGGCGCGGCCGCCGAAGTAGACCGTGCCACGCTGGTCGGCCAGCAGGCTGGTGACCGGATTGGCGGCGTCGCGCGCGAGGCTGGTTGCGCCGATTGCGTGCGTGCGCGTGGGGCCGCCGTTGCTCGCCAGTGCCAGCAAGCCGGCGGCGACGTTGTTCTGGTCGCCCGTCGCCGTCAGCCCGCTGATGACCCCGTCGCTGAGGTTGTAGCCCAGCGAGAACAGCGACTTGTTCGCGTGGCCCCCGGTGTTGGACGCGAAGATGGCGTTCTGTGTGCGGACGTTGGCCAATGAGCCGTCCTTGGTGTCGTACACCCCGCCGCCCACGGGCGCCGAGTTGGAGGCGACGGTGACGTGATCCAGGTTGACGCTGCGGTCGGCCCAGATGCCGCCGCCCTCCGCCGTTGCGCTGTTGCCGCTGATCGTGACGTTGGTCAGCTGGTATTCGCTGCCGCCGCCGCCGGTGTACAGGCCGCCACCCCTCTTGGCCTGGTTGCCCGCCAGCGTGACGTTCTCAAGCGTCATCTGGGCGCCCTTGACATAGATGCCGCCACCATCCTTGTCGAAGGCGACGTTGTCTCGGATCTCGGTGTTGCGCACCGTCAGTCGCGCCCCTGAGTCGACGTAGATGCCGGCGCCGTCGACCTTGCCGGACACGGCGTCGCCGTTGCGCAGGACCGCCGAGTTCAGCAGCGTCAGCGTGCCGTTGTTGTAGATGCCCCCGCCCTTGCTGTTGCCGTCGCCCCGGTTGTCCTGGATGACGACGTTGTCGAATGTGGCGGTGACGCCGTTGTTGATGCGCACACCACCACCGGTGTCGTGCCTGCCGCCTTGAATCGTCAGTCCGCTGACGTTGATGGTCCCGGAGCGAAGGTCGAGCACGCGGTCAGAACCATTGCCGTTGATGATGGTGTTGCCGCTGCCGTTGCCGACGATCGTGAGGTGGTCGGTGACGTCGAGGTCGCCGGTCGCGTTGCTGTCGTCGCCGCTGACCAGGGCCGCGAGGTTGAAAGTGCCGTTGACCGCGAAGACGATGGTGTCGGCGCCGGCATTGGCATTGGCCTGGCTGATGGCCCAGCGCAGCGAACCGGGCAGCAAGCTCGAGCCGGTGACGTCGATCGTCGTCGTCACGGTGTAGGTGGCCAGCACGCCTTGCCAGCCGGCCTGCGCCCAGGCGCCGGGCGCGATCAGCGTCTGGATGTGGCCGACCTGGTACTCGAGCGTCCAGTTGCCGCCCAGCGCGGCCGCACCGGTCAGGTCGGTGCTGGCCGCGACGTCGGCGCCGGTCAGCGCCGCCAGGTCCTGCACCAGGCGCTGGCCCGACTCGGTCTGCGCGAAGTCGCAGCCGTAGATCAGCAAGTCGGCGTCGGCGCTCAGCGCCAGGCCCCAGGCTGCCAATTCTCCGGCGCGCGCCAGCAAGGTGCTGGCGTCGAGCGTCAGCGCGCCCAGTTGCAGCTGGCCGTCGCTGCCATGGCTGAGCACGTGCAGTGCGGCGATGTCGCTGCGGCCGCTGAGCGTGCGGCTGATCAGCGCCAGGCCGTCGTCGCCGGCGCCGATGGTGACGATCTCGATTGGCCGTCCGCGCGCCTGCTGCGCCTGCAAGTCGGCCAGCAGCGCGCCGAAGTCGGGCAGCCCGGCGTTGACGAAGACGATTTCGCTGCGGCTGACGGTGACCGTGTCGGTGCTGGCCAGCAGTTGCGAGTGTCCAAGCTCGGCGGCCTGGGCACCGCCAAACAGCAGCGGCGCGAGGTCGGCCGAATGGAGGATGCGGTCCTCCAGGGTTTCGGCCAGCGCGCGCTGGCAGGACGGGGTCGCCCACATGTCGCTGAACCCGGCTGCGCTGGCGTCAGAGCTTGGCGCGCAGCGCCGGTGGCGCACCCGGCGCCGGCGCGGTCAGTGCCACCGCCGCACCCGGCAAGTCGGCTTTGCAGCGCAGGCCGGCAGGCAAGGCGCCGCCCGGATTGGCCAGGCTGAGGCGGACTCGGAAACTGTTGCTGGCGGGGTCGAGCACACGGTCGACATGGCGCACGGTGGCGATGACGCTGCCGGCGCCCGGCAGCTCCGGGCGTATCGTCATCTGGTCGCCGCGGGCGATGGCGCCGTACTGCGCCGTCGGCACCATCAGCTCCACGCGCAGCGGGTCGATCACCGCCACCCGCAGCAGCGGCCGGTCTTCGACGCGCTCGCCGGGGTTGACGAAACGTTCGACGACGACGCCGGCGAAAGGGCTGCGCACGGTGCGCAGCGCCAGCTGGGCGTCGGCGACCTGCTTTTCCTGGACCCAGATCTTCTGCTGGCTGCGCGCCTGGTTGAGCTTTTGCACCGCCATCTCGAGCTCACCACGCGCCAGCTCCAGCGCCTGGTCGGAAATGAAGTTCTGCGCCACCAGCGCCTCAGCGCGCTTGACCTTGTGCTGGGCCAGGTCCAGGCTGGCCTGGGCGGCGAGCACGTCGGCGTCGACGCGGGCCCGGGTGTCGGCGACGCCGGCGTTGGCACGCTCGACCTCGGCACGCAGCGTCAGCAGCGGCTGTCCGGCCGCCACACTGTCGCCGCGCTCGACGTTCAGGCGCTCGACCAGGCCGACCACCTGCGAGCCGACATCGGCGACGCGGTCAGGCTCGATCAGGCAGCCCATGGGCTTGGGCGCGGGCGGCGCCGCCAGCACCATGTTCGCCGCGGCCGCAGCGGCCAGCATCAGAGCGGCGCGCCGGCAAAGGCGAGCCGCTGTTCCCAGTGCAGGTCTTGCTCGAGCAAGCTGCGGCGCAGCAGCGCGCGCCGCCGTTCGTCGCGCCATTGCCTGCCGCGGGCGATCACCCTCGAGAGCCAGGACACGGTTCTTGATCTGGTGTTGGGAGTCCATCCCGGCAGCGTATCGACGGCCGGCGCGGCTCGATGCCCCAAAAACGCGGCCGAACACCATGCTTCTGTGCTGCCGGGGTCGCCGTGGCGGGCGGCGCGGCCGACGAGCTGGCGATCGAGCCGGCGCGACGCGTTGTGCTGGCAAGACAGCACATGCAGACCGCCGGCGGCGCGGGCCGTGGCGTCAAGCACGATGTCGGTGCCACGCCCGGCCATGCGGGTGGCGATGGTGATGCGCCCGGCCTGGCCAGCCGCAGCGACGATGGCGGCCTCGTCGCCGTCATTCAAGGCGCTCAGCACCCGGTGTTCGATGCCGCTGCGCCGCAGGCAGGTCGACAACTGCAAGGAGTCGTCGACGCTGTCGGTGCCCACCAGCACAGGGCGGCCGCTGCGGCTCAGCGCCGCGGCGCGTTCGGCAGCGGCCTCGAACAGCGCCGCTGGCGTTGCAAAGCGCTGCGGCGCCCATTCAATGCGCCGGCACCGCTGGTGCAAGGGGATGCGCACGACCGGCGTGCCGTAGACCTGGCGCAGTTCGGCGCGCGCCTCCCACAGCGTGCCGCTGCAGCCGGCCAGCCGCCAATAGCCCTGGAAGAAGCGCTGGAAGGTGATGCGGGCGACGGTCTCGGTCTCGGGCGGCGGGCTCAGGCCTTCCTTCAGCGCCAGCACCGTGTGCAGCCCGCGCGACCAGACCCGCCCCGGTGCGACCCGGCCGGTGACTTCGTCCAGCACCTCGATGGCGCCGTCGCGGACCACGTAGTGGGCGTTGCGCCGGTAGGCGTGCAGGCCGGCCAACGCCACCACCAGTGCCTCGCGGCGGTAGCGCGGGCGCTGCCAAGGGCCGCCGAGCCCGGCGGCCAGCGTCGCCAGCCGGGCTTCGCCGGCCTTGTTCAGCGTCACCAGGCGGTCGGCGGCGTGGAGCTCGAAGTCGCGCCCGGCGCTGAGCTGGCGCGCCAGCGCCAGCGCCTGCCAGAGCAAGGCGCGGCGCGCCGCCTGCGGCACGCTGCGCGACAGGATCAGCGGCACCTCGGCCTCGTCGAGCAAGATGCTGTCGGCTTCGTCGAGCAAGACCATGCAGCGTCCGCGCAGCAGCGGCGCTGGCACTGGCTGCCCGCCCAGCGCCGCCGCCACCTGCAGCAGTTCGGGGGCGCCGGCAGCGGCCTGGCGGTCGCGCAGGAAGTCGAAGGCCAGTTCCTTGGCGGTGGCGTAGACGATGTCATGGGCGTAGACGGCGCGGCGGTCGGCGGCGTCGCCAGCACCGGCGAGCGCCGCCGCGCGCAGGCCCAGGGCGCCGAACAGCGGCGCCAGCGCGCTCGCATCGCGCCCAGCCAGGTAGTCGTTCGCGGTGACCACGTGAACCGGGATGCCGGCCAGCGCCGCCACCGCCGCCGCCAGTGCCACCGCCAAGGTCTTGCCCTCGCCGGTGGCCATCTCGGCCATCCGGTTGTCGAGCAAGGCCGCCGCAGCCAGCAGCTGGCCGGCACGCGGCGTGCAGCCCAGGGTTTCGGCGGCGCAGACCGACACCGCGCCCAGCGCCTGCGCCAGCACGTCGGCCTGCAAGCCGTCGCGGCGCAGGCGGCCGCGCAGTTGCTGCAGCGCCGCCATGCGCTGCGGCGCGGCCAGTGCCTGCCAGTCCTGACGATGGCGCAACGAGGCGTTGGCGATCTGCCGCCAGGCGCCGCCGCGGCGCTGCGGCGCCAGCGCCTGCGCGGCCGGGCGCTGCGGGCAGCTGCCCCAGACGGGGCCGGGTATCGGCACGATGCGGTGCTGCGGCAGCATGGCGTTCAGAACTGCGGGTTGAAGCGGCGCAGCACGTGGCGCTGCAGGGCTTGCGCCCCTTGCTGGGCCAGGGGCACCAGCCCGGTGTCGAAACGCACCCAGGCGCGCTCGCCGATGCGCCCGTCCAGCGCGGCATCGGCAGCGCTCAGCCGCAGTTCCAGCAACACCACCGGCTGCAAAGGCTTGAGGTGGTCCTTGTCGCGCGGGTCGGTCTGCACGCTGCCGCCATGGTGGGCGCTGAGCGCAGCGCTGGGCAGCTGCAGACCGGCGCCGCCGCTGTCGCGCACCCAGGTGGCGGTGCGGGCGATGGCCGGCGAGGTCGCCAGCCGCACGGCGACGCCAGCGCTGTCGCCGCGCAGGTCAGCGGCTGCGGATTCGGGCAAGGCCACACGCACCGTCGGCGGCGCGTCGGTGAGCACCTGGCCGAGCAAGCTGCCGCGGCGCACGAAGGCCCCGGCCAGATCGGCCGCCTGCGGCACTGCCAGCCGGCCTGGCGTGCGCGCACGCACGGCGAGCGCCGCCACCCGCTCCTGCAGCCGTTCCAGTTCGGCCTGGGCGGCGAGCAGTTCAGCGCGCGCATCGCCCGATTTCGCGCCGTCGCCGGGCAGCGCGTGGTAGAGCTCGGACTCCAGCGCCAGCACGCGCGCGGTCTGGCGGTCCAGGCTTGCTTGCAGCACCGGATTGGCCAGTTGCAGCACCGACTGACCGGCTTGCACGAGCTCGCCGTCGCCAACCTGCAGCGCGACGACGAAACCGTCTTCGTCGCTGCGCAGCTGGGCCAGGTCGGGCGGCCAGACCACGCCTTGCACCAGCGTGCGCTGCGGCAGCGGCAAAGTCAGCAGCAACACCAGCGCCGCACTGCCACCCAGCGCCAGACGCCGCCAGCGCCGCGCCGTGCCTTGCTGCGCCAGCGCCGCGCGCCGCAGCGGGCCCAGCAGGCGAACCATGGGGCGCAGCAACATCTGCCAGCCCAGCAGGCCGGCGCACAGCAAACCCAGCGGCCACGAAATCTGGCCCAGCCAGCCCACGGCCAGCGCGGCGATCAGCAGCGCCATCATCCAGGCCAGCGGCGCGTAGGCGGCCAGCCACGGCGCCTCGCCACGCGCCACCACCATGGCCTCGGCGCCGGGCACCCGGAGCAGCCGCCGGCGCAGCTGGTCCAGCCACCAGCTGCGGCTGCGCGGCCCCAGGTTCGGCAGGTCGAGCGCATCGGTCAGGATGTAGTAACCATCCAGGCGCTGCAGCGGATTGGCGTTGAAGAGCAGCGTCGAGGCCCCAGCGACCACCAAGGTGACGAAGGCCAGGTCGCGCAGCAGGCCGCCGTCCAGCCACAACCACAGCGGCAGCGCCAGCGCCGCCAGTCCGAGCTCGACCATGATGCCGGCGGCGCTGACGGCGATGCGCCGGCGCCGCTGGGCAAAGGCCGACGCCGCCGACGCGTCGACGAAAGGCACCGGCATCAGCAGCATCAAGGTGACGCCGGCCTGGCGCACCGAGCCGCCCCAGCGGTGCACCGCCAGCCCATGGGCCAGTTCGTGCAGGAGCTTGATCGGCAGGTAGAGCAGCAAGGCCAGCAGCGCGAAGCGCGGTGTCGCCAGCCAGAGCTGGCCATGGGCCCACAGCGCCGGGCCGTGCTGGAGCAGCAACACCAGCATCCAGCCCACCGCCAGCGCCCAGACGGTGAGCATGGCGCGCGAGAACAGCAGCGCCTGCAAGGGCCGCAGACGGTCGAGCAAGGCCGTCGGGTCGGCCAAGGGTAGCCGCCAGGCCAGCAGGCTGCCGCCCCCGCGCGGCCGCGCCACCCGGTCCAGGTGCGGCAGCAAGGCGTCGAAATCGGCAGCGCGGTCGAGCTGCAGCAGCGCCGCTTCGCGCAGCTGGGCCAGCAGGTCGATCAGCTCGTCCTGGGTCGGCGGCTCGGCGGCGTCCAGGCTGGCACGGTCAAGCAGTTGCGCCAGCGTGCGCTGGCCGTCGAAGCGGCCGACGATGGCGTAGGCGGCGGCATTCAGGCGCACGCTGCGGCCGCCGCCGCTGTCGCTGAGCAGCATCCAGGTCTCGCCGCGCAAGCGCTGCCGGCGCAGCCGCAGCGTCGCCGGCAGCCGCGGCTTGAGTCCGGCGACGCGGTGCCAGCGTGCGCTGTCCATCAGCCCAGCCAGGTCCAGTAGGCCAGTCGCACGCGCTCGAGCGCGTGCCGGCTCCAGGCCCACAGCGGCGGCATCCTGCCGACGCCGAACTCGGCGCGGCCGAGCAAACCGGGGCGCAACTCGGCCGGCGGCGCCAGCAGCCGGGCCTCGACCTCGAACACATTGCGGCCATCGACCGCCTTGGCCAGCGGCGCGACGCGTTCGACCACCAGAGCCTCACGCGCCCAGGGCAGCGAAGACAGGGCCAGATGCCCTTGGGCGCCGGGCTGGACGCGGGCGATGTCGGTCTCGTCGATCTCGACGATGACGCGGTAGCGCCCGGTGGTGGCCAGCGTCAGCAAGGTGTCACCCTGGCGCACCGGCGCGCCGATCGACTGCGCCAGATCGCCCTGGATCACCAGGGCGTCGAAAGGCGCGCTCAGGCGCCCGCGCCCGAGTTGTTCGTCGACCAGTGCCAGCTGCGCCTGGGCTTCGCCGATGCGCGCCATGCTGGTGGCGGTGCCGACGCGGTCGGCCTTGGCCATCGCCGCGGCGTAGGCGTTCTCGTGCTGAGCGAGCTGGTTGCTCCAGCGCTCGCGCTCGAGCCGCAGGTCGGCGTCGAGCAGGTCGACCAGCGGGTCGCCGGCCTTGACACGATCACCCGGGCGCACATGGGCGGTCTTGACGAAACCGTCAGCGGGCGCTGCCAGCACGCGCTGCTCGGCGCCCTCGACGCGGGCGCGGCCACTGACATGGGACTGCAGCGGCGCCAGCGCCAGGAACGCCAGCGCCAGCGCGCCGCCGGCCAGCCAGCGCCGCAGCGTGCGGCGCTGCGGCTGGCGCAGC
>JAUYAJ010000175.1 GCA_030693565.1 Rubrivivax sp. | reverse complement strand
CCGGAGGGCCGGGGTGGCCAAGGGCACTGGGCGGCGTTGCGCCGCTTGCCCGCACGTCAGTGCGGGCCGCTCGTCGCGCCTTGCCCAGTGCCCTTGGCCGCCCCGGCGCGGGCGCGATTCATATCTTCACAGCCTCTGAGTGCGGCCGCCGCTCAACCCGATGCGATGTCGTGTTCGAGCCCGTAGCGGATCAGCGCCGCAGTATTGGGCAGCTTGAGCTTGTCGAGGATGCGCGACTTGTGCGTGCTCACCGTCTTCACCGACAAGTGCAGGCTGTTGGCGATTTCGGTCATGCGCTCGCCCGCGACGATGCGCCGCAGCACCTGCAGCTCGCGCGCCGAGAGTTGGGCGTGCAAAGGCACGTCGACGCCGCCGTTGAGCTGCAGCACCACGCGCTCGGCCAGGCTGGCGGTGACGTAGGCGCCGCCGCCGGCAACCTTGCGCACGGCACTGACCAGGTTCTCGGCGGCGCTGTCCTTGGTGACGTAGCCGTTCGCGCCAGCCTTGAAGGCGCGCAGCGCGTACTGCTCCTCGGCGTGCATGCTGAGCACCAGCACGGCCACAGGCGGGTACAGGCTGCGGATGCGCTGCACCAGCTCGAGCCCGCTCATGCCCGGCATCGACAAGTCGACGATGGCGACGTCGACCGCGCTGGCACGCAGTCGTTCCAGTGCCTGCGCGCCGGTGCTGGCTTGGTCGATCTGCCAGCCGGCGTCGGCAGCGCCCAGGATGCGCTGCAAGCCTTCGCGCACGATGGTGTGGTCGTCGACCAGCAGCAGGCGCAGCGCCGGCGCAGCGGCGCTCATGGCATCACCGGCCAGCCAGGCGCCGCTGCGTCGCTGGGCTGTTGCAGCTGCTGCAGCGGTTTCAGCGGCAGGTGCACGGTGATGCACCCGCCCTGGCCGGGCGGGTTGTCGATCACCATGCGCCCGCCCAGCAAGTAGGCCCGCTCGCGGATGCCCATCAAGCCGAAAGAGCCCTGCTTGCGCATCGCGCTGAGCGGAAAACCGATGCCGTTGTCCTGCACCGTCAGCACCAGTTCGGCGCCCTCGACCAGCAGACTGACGGCAACGTCGGTGGCCTGGGCATGGCGCAGCACATTGGTCAGCGCTTCTTGCACCATGCGGTAGACGGCGGTCGAGGCGCGGGCATCGAGCGGCGGATCCTGCTGGCCCAGGCGCACCGTGACCTCGATGCCGGCGCGGCGTGCCGACTCGCGTGCCAGCCACTCGATGGCGGCGTTGAGGCCCAGGTCGTCGAGCATCAGCGGCCGCAGATCGGCGGCGATGCGGCGCACCGAAGCCACGGTCTCGTCCAGCATCGACAGCATGGCCTGGACCGGCGAGTCGTCGGCGCCAGCGCCGCCGATGCGCCCACCCAGGCTGGACAGCTCCATCTTCAGGGCCGACAGGCGCTGGCCGAGCTCGTCGTGCAGTTCGCGGGCGATGCGCTGGCGCTCGTCTTCGCGGGCCTCGACCAGGCTGGCCGAGAGCCAGCGCAATTCCTGCCGCGAACGCTCGGCGTCGGCTTCCTCCTGGCGCCGCAGCGTGACGTCGCTGATCGCCATCTGCAAGGTCAAGCGGCCATGGTCGGGCAAGGCCGCGACCTCGACCTCGACCTCGCGCAGGCCGCCGTCGAGGCGGACGATGCCTTCGTTGATGAGCCGGACCCGGCCTTGCTGCGCCTGCGCCATGCTCTGGCGCAGCGCCGCGTGCGAGGGCGGGCTGAGCAGCGAGAAGATCGAGCGCCCGCGCAGCGTTGCGCAGTCCGCGGTGCCGAACAGCTCGCCGCAAGCCCGGTTGGCGAACACGATGGTGTCACCTTCGACGATCCAGATCGCCACCGGCGCCAGCTCGAGCACGGTCTGGAAGCGCCGCTTGAGCATCTCGTACTCGGCCCGCAAGGCCTGCTCGGCGCTGAGGTCGCGCAGCAGCGCCGTGTAGAGACGGCGCGGGCCTTGCGGGTCGTCGAAGTCGGCGCGTGAGATGGTCGCCTCGAGCGGGAACTCGCTACCGTCGGCGCGCAGCCCGGTGACCGCACGGCGTTCGGCCATCGGCCGTTCGGCACGGCGCCCGGCGCCGAACCGGCGCACTTGCTCGGCATGCCCCTGGCGATGGCGCTGCGGGATGAACTGCTCGAGCGCGCTGCCCAGCATCTGCGCCGCGCTGCTGGCGAACAGGCGCTCGGCGGCCGGGTTCACCATCACGATGCGCTGCTGCTCGTCGATGGTCACGATGGCCTCGCGCGCGGCGTGGATGATGTGATCATGCGCCCCGCCGGTCGTCCGGCGGCGCCGGCCGCGCGCGGGCGCCGGTACCTGGTCTTTGTGTTGCGAGTTGCTGTCCATCCGGATTGCCTGCAGCCCGACTCTAGACGCTGGGCCGGTGCTGCGGGTCAGCATTTGCCACAGTCTGCGCTGGCGCGGGCGCTGCCGATTGCGTCGGCGCAAGCCCGGTCCGATCAGCCGCATTCGGAATCCTCCTACCCACGAGTCGGAAAGCACCGTGGTGCGGGCAGAAGCGGACGACAGACAGTCCGCCCGCCCGCCGATGGCGCTGGCGTGCGCAATCAGACAAGCTGGGGCCGCGCGTTGCCCATCGGCCGCGCCCGAACCTGGAGCCAGCATGTGGAACAGTGGACACGCCGAGATCCCGAGCCTGAGCATCGCAAGCGGCCGCCGAGACGCCATCACCGCCGGCGCGCGCAGCACGCTGACCGGCTTGCTGCGCCTGCTCGGCTCGCCGGCACCAGCGTTGGCCGACGGCGACGCCGTGCCGGTGCCGTTGCGGCGCCTGCACGCCGGCGCCACGCTGTTCCTTGAAGGTGGCCACGCCGACGCCGTGTACTTCGTCCAGGCCGGCACCTTCAAGCTGTATCGCACCGCCGAAGACGGCTACGAGCAGGTGCTCGGCTTCGCCGGGCGTGCCGAGGTGCTGGGTTTCGACGCCGTCTGCAGCCGCCAGCATCCCAGCGCCGCGCAAGCGCTGGAGGACGCCGTCGTCTACGCGTTGCCGATCGCCGACATCCTGAGCCCGGGACCGCGGGTGCCGGCGCTCGACCAGGTGCTGCACCTGGCGGTGAGCCACCAGCTGACGCGCCGCGACGAACTGGCCGAGGTGATGGCCGCGGTGGCCGCCGAAGTCAAACTGGCGCGCTTTCTGCTCCACCTGTCGGCGCGCATGGCGGCCTGCGGTCAGTCGCCGCGCCGGCTGCTGCTGCGCATGAGCCGGCGCGACATCGCCAGCTTGCTGGGCGTGGCCCACGAAACGGTGAGCCGAGCCTTCGGGGCGCTGGCCACGCAAGGCGTTCTCGCGGTCGACCAGCGCGAAGTCGAACTGCTCGACCTCGACGGACTGCGCCGCTTTGCCCGCGCCACCCGCGGCGCGACCCCCCGCTGCGCCAGCACCGCACTGCCCGAGCAACGCGCCGCCGCCTGAACCATGCGCCGCATCCTGCTCGTCTATTACTCGCGCACCGGCACCACCCGCGAGCTGGCGCGGCAGATCGCCGCCTTGTGCGGCGCCGACCTCGAAGAAATCCAGGACCGCGTCGGCCGCGGCGGGGCGCTCGGCTTGCTGCGCTCGCTGGCCGAGGCCTTGCTGCACATCTGCCCGCCGATCAGTCCGTCGCAGCACGCACCGCGGGCCTACGACCTGGTGATCATCGGCACCCCGGTCTGGGCCGGCCAGCCGGCCAGCCCGGTGCGCAGCTACGTGCGTCGCCATCACGACAGCTTTCGCCGCGTCGCCCTCTTCTGCACCTGCAGCGGCGACAACGGCAGCGCCGCCTTGCAGCCGCTTCAGCGCCTGTGCGGCCAGCCGGCGCGCGCCGCGCTGGCGCTGAGCCAGGCCGACATCGCCAACGGCCAGCAAGGGCTGCCGATCGGGCGCTTTCTGCGCCGCATGCTGGGCCGCCACGCGATGGGACCGCAAACCGAGGCCAGCCGGGCCGCCTGAGCCTGACGACCCGCGCTCAGACGCTGCGCGCCTTCACCCGCACGCCATCGGCCACCGCCGCCGGCGGGTAGACGATCACCGTGGCGCCGGCTTGCAAGCCCTTGGTCACCCAGGCCGAGCTGGCGCTGCGCCCGCCCAGCGTCACCGGCTGCAGCCGGGCCCGCCCCGCATCGAGCACAAAGACCGCGCTGCCGGGCGCGCCCGGGGCACCGTGCGGCAGCGGGAACACCGCGCTCACCGGCACCAGCAAAGCCTGGTCCACGCTCTGGGTAAGGATGCGCACGCCGACGCGGTAGCCGTCGCCCAGCCGGGCCCAGTCGGCGGCCGGGCTGGTGA
>JAUYAJ010000167.1 GCA_030693565.1 Rubrivivax sp. | reverse complement strand
CGACGATGGCGTCTCCAACCCCTCCACCAACCTCAGCCTGAACCAACTGGTCGATCGGGCCGTGGCACAAGATCCGAAGCGCCGACTGATGCTGCAGTCGGGCATCGGCGCTGCCATGTTGCCCTTTCTGGGCGGTCTGGCGGCCTGCGGCGGCGGCGACGCCGAGGCGAACACGCCCCTGCCGACTGCAGAAAGGATGCTGGGCTTCACCGCGGTGGGCAGTTCCACCGCCGACACCATCGTGGTACCGGCGGGCTACGTGGCCGCGGTCATCCTGCCCTGGGGCGAGCCGATCAACGAGGTGGCGCCCGACTGGAAGACTGATGCCGGCAACAGCGCCGCCGAGCAGGAGCAGCAGGTGGGCGACAACAACGACGGCCTGGCCTTCTTCGGCTTCAACGCCGCCGGCAACGGCTTGGGCGAGCGCAGCGACGAGGGCCTGCTGGTGGTCAACTACGAGTACATCAACCCCGAGTACTTCTACCCGCCCGATAGCGATGCCGCCAACTGGATGCTGCCGTTCACCTTCGAGAAGGCGAAGAAAGGCCTGGCGGCACACGGAGTCGGCGTGGCCCATGTGCGCCGCAACGCCAGCGGCGCCTGGGAGCATGTGAAGCGTTCGCCCTACAACCGCCGCATCCACGGCAACACGCCGATCGCCATCCAGGGCCCCGCCGCCGGCCTGGACCTGATGAAGACCAGCGCCGACCCGGCGGGCACCGAGGTGCTGGGCACGCTCAACAACTGCGGCAATGGCCGCACGCCCTGGGGCACCTACCTGACCTGCGAAGAAAACTTCAACGGCTACTTCGGCTGGAACGGTGCGCGCACGCGCAGCGTGCTCGAAGGCCGCTACGGCATCGCGGAAACCGGCTTCGGCTACCTCTGGCACACAGCGGACCCGCGCTTCGATGTCAACGCCAACCCCAACGAGCCCAACCGCTTTGGCTGGATCGTCGAGATCGACCCCTTCAACCCGGGCAGCAAGCCCGTCAAGCGCAGCGCCATGGGCCGCGTCAAGCACGAGAACGCCGAGCTCGTGATCGCCGCCAACGGCCGGGTCGTGGTCTATACCGGCGACGACGAGCGCAACGAGTACGTCTACAAGTTCGTTTCCAGCGGCACCTTCGACGCCGCCAACCCGACCAGCGCAGCCAACCGGCGGCTGCTCGAGGCGGGCACGCTGTACGTGGCCCGCTTCGATGCCGGAGCCACCGCGGGCGACAACATGGGCACCGGCATATGGATACCGCTGGTGTTCGGCCAGGGCGGCCTGACCGCCGCCAACGGCTTCACCAGCCAGGGTGATGTGATGCTGCGCACGCGCCAGGCCGCCGACCGCGTGGGCGCCACCATGATGGACCGCCCGGAATGGGTGGCGGCGAACACGAAGAAGCCGGGCGAGGTGTACGTCACGCTGACCAGCAACAACCGGCGCGGCAGCTGGAACGCCACCCGCCCGGCCGGCGAACCCCTGGCCAACGCGGCCGACGGCAGCACCGTCGCCGGTTCGGCCCGCCCGGCGGTGGACGAATCCAACCCGCGCGCCAACAACCTCTGGGGCCACATCCTGCGCTGGAACGAAACCGGCGCCGACGCCACCGCGCTGACGTTCAACTGGGACATCTTCGTGCTGGCCGGCCAGCCTGCGTCCGCTGCGCCGCGCGCGCCTTCGACCAACATCACGCCGGACAACCTGTTCAACAGCCCGGATGGCGTGGTCTTCGACGGTTTCGGCCGCCTGTGGATACTGACCGATGGCAACTTTTCCAACACCGGTGACTTTGCCAACATGGGCAACAACCAGGTGCTGGTGGGCGACCCGCAAACGAAAGAAATCCGCCGTTTCATGGTCGGCCCGTCGGGCTGTGAGTTCTGCGGTGCCACCTTCACGCCGGACCGCAAGACCCTGTTCGTCACCGTCCAGCACCCGGGCGAGCTCGGCAGCCACCCGCGCGCGCCCAGGAACGCAGGCGGAACGGCCACCCTCACTGACAACGAGCTCGCCCGCAACCCGACCGCGTTTTCGCAATGGCCCACCGCTGGCGCCAGACCGCGCTCGGCCACCGTGGTGGTGCGTCGCAGCGACGGTGGTGTGATCGGCGGCTGATCGCAAGGCTTGTTGCCAAGGAACCCCAATGACTGACAAGGTCTACCACGCGCTATTTGTCTGCACGGGCAACTCAGCACGATCCATCCTCGCCGAGGGCCTGCTGAACCACTTCGCAAGCGGACGCTTCGTCGCCCACTCGGCGGGCAGCCAACCGAGCGGAGTGGTGAATCCGTTTGCCCTGGCGACGCTGCAGGGCCTGGGCGTTCCCACGGCTGGATTTCGCAGCAAGAGCTGGAGCGAGTTTGCCCAGCCCGGAGCACCCGAGCTCGATTTCGTCTTCACCGTCTGCGACAACGCGGCCGGCGAAACGTGCCCGGTGTGGCCAGGTCAGCCGATAACCGCCCACTGGGGCGTGCCTGACCCGGCGGCCTTCGAAGGCACAGACGAAGACAAGGCGCATGTATTCATGTCCACCGCCTTGACGCTCAAGCGACGCATCGAACTGATGCTGTCGCTGCCGATCAAGAGTCTGGACTCGATGGCCATCCAGCGCGAGATCACCGACATCGGCAAGCGCTGAGATGCGCCAAGCCGATCAGCAGGGTGCCTCAGACACCGCGCACGACCTCGACCCCGGCCAGCTGAGACGATGATCGATCTTCGACGCAGGCTCCTGGCCGAAGCACTCGGCAGCGCGTTGTTGCTCGCCACCGTGATCGGCTCGGGAATCATGGCCGAGCGCCTGTCCGCGGGCCATGGCGCGATCGCCCTGCTGGCCAACACGCTGGCGACCATCGGCGGCCTGTACATCCTGATCGAGGTGTTCGGCCCCGTCAGTGGCGGACACTTCAACCCGGCCGTCAGTGCAGTGATGGCCCTGCGCGGCGAGTTGGCGAAGTCCGCGCTGCTGCCTTACATCGGCTCGCAACTGGTCGGCGCCATGCTGGGTGCCTGGCTGGCGCATGCCATGTTCGACCTGAGCATCCTGCAGTTCTCGACCCGCGTGCGCAGCGGCACCGGGCTGTGGATCGCCGAAACCGCAGCCACCGCCGGCCTGCTGCTGGTGATCTTGCGTGCGCCTCCCGGTCGAGTCGCCGCGATGGTGGCGAGCTACATCGGCGCGGCCTACTGGTTCACCGCGTCCACCTCGTTCGCCAACCCGGCCGCCACCTTCGGGCGCATGTTCTCGGACAGCTACGCCGGCATCGCGCCGGCCAGCGTCGCGGGCTTCGTCGCGGCACAGTTCGCCGGTGCACTGATCGGCCTGGGCGCCCATCGCGCGCTTGGCGTGGCCCGCCGCGGCCAGGCCGGCAACGTCGAGTCGTCCTGCAAACCCGGCAGCGCCGATCCGACCTGATCGCGACCCGCGCTCGCAGTGCCGGCATTGCGCGCCAGCGTTGCAGCGGCCGTCGGGCGCCCGGCAAGCCGTCATCCGCTTGTCACAGTGGCGTCGCACCATGCGGCGCATGCGCCACTCCCAAGACACACCGCCAGCACCGGCGACGCCGTGCGCGGTGTCCGTCGCAGCGCCGCGTGCTGGCAAGACGGTGTTGCTGGTCGCGGGCGAGCCGTTTGTGCAAGAGCTGATGGCCACGCACCTGCGCGCGGTGGGCTGCTTTCCGATGGCGGTGGCCAGCGCCGAAGAGGGCCAACGCCTGGCCGCGCAGGTGGTGCCCGACATGATCGTCATCGACGCCGACGCGGTATCCACCCCACCGGCCGATTGGGCAGTACAACTGGCCCGCGCGACGAAGGGCAAGACGGTGCACACCGTGATGCTGTCGTGCAGCGTGTTGCAGTTCTGCGGGAACGACGGCTTGCAGTGCGGCGCGAGCCTGTGCGTGGCCAAGCCCTTCGAGCCGCGCGAGCTGATGCGTCAGTTGCTGCGCCTGCTGCGCATTTCGCGCGGTGCCGAAGGGCGAGCGCGGGCCAAGCCGGCGCTGAAGGCGGCGTCGATCGAACTGGATCTTGACCAGCCCACGCTGCGCCTGCTGCGGCCCGACGGCTGGCAAATGCTGGACCTGCCCTGGACCGAACACCGCTTGCTGGCCTTCCTGCTGGCCAACGCCGAACGCGCACGCAGCCGGGAAGAGATTCGCGACGCCGTCTGGGGAGAGGCGCCGGTGGACCTGCGCACGGTGGACCAGTACGTGCGCCGGCTTCGGCAATCGCTGGATGCCGCTGGGGCCAGGGGCTTGGTGAAGACGGTGCGGGGCGTCGGATACAGGCTCGAGCTCGGCGCGCTCAGAACCGGCACACGGCGTCATGCATGACCGTTCGATGTCGACGAAAGAGGAGCAGGCACCGATCGTCATTGAGCCTTCAACCAGCGGCACGGCCATCCCGCGCGCGCACTGCGGGTGCGCCCGTCTGGCTGACCCGGCTGCTCGTGCCTGAGTCGTGGGCCGTCACATTGTCGTCACGATCATCGATGAACATTGGGACTGCTGCATTTCCCCTCCACTTCAGGACTTCGACAATGAAACTGAAATCAATCCTTGCCTCCTCGATTGCTAGCGGCGCGCTCCTGGGCAGTGGCGCAGTACTTGGCCAAGCGGTGCAGGTTGATTCCGCGCTGCCCGCTTACCAGAAGGCGGCCGGCGTCTCGGGCAACTTCACCAGCGTGGGCTCCGACACGCTGAACAACCTGATGACGCTGTGGGCCGAGGAATACAAGCGCCTGTACCCCAACGTCAACATCCAGATCCAGGGTGCCGGTTCATCGACGGCGCCGCCGGCGCTGACCGAAGGGGCCGCGAACTTCGGCCCGATGAGCCGCGTCATGACGGCGCGCGAAGTCGAGAGTTTCGAGAAGAAGCACGGCTACAAGCCCACGGCCGTGGGCGTGGCCATCGACGCGCTGGCGGTGTATGTGAACAAGGACAACCCGATCAAGGGCCTGAGCATCCAGGAGGTGGACGCCGCCATGTCGGTGGGCCGCAAGTGCGGCGCTGCCGCCGACATCACCAAGTGGGGCCAGCTTGGCATGAGCGGCGAGTGGGTCAACCGCGACATCGCGATGTACGGACGCAACTCGGTGTCGGGCACCTACGGCTTCTACAAGGACGTGGCGCTGTGCAAGGGTGACTTCAAGCGCAACGTGGCCGAGCAGCCGGGCTCGGCCTCGGTGGTGCAGAGCGTGGCCACACAGATCAACGCGCTGGGCTACTCGGGCATCGGCTACAAGACCTCGGGTGTGCGCGCGCTGCCCTTGTCGAAGAAGCCCGGCGAGCCTTTCATCGAACCCGATGCCAAGCACGCCATCGACGGCACCTACCCCTTGGCGCGCGTGCTCTACGTCTACGTCAACAAGAAGCCCAACCAGGCACTGAACCCGCTGGAGCGCGAGTTCTTCAAGATGGTGCTGTCCAGGCAGGGCCAGGAAGTGGTGATCAAGGACGGCTTCGTGCCGGTGCCTGCCGCCATGGCTCAGCGATTCCTGTCGGCGCTGAACTGAACACCCAACGGAGACGCGCACCATGATTCCTGCCGCACGAGTTCTTTCACTGGCCGTCGCCGCCTTGGTGGCGGCCGGCTGCGCCACCGCGCCGGAGCCCAGGCCCGAGACGGCCCAGGCCCCTGCGCCCAAGCCAGGCACACCGCCACAGCCCAACGCGCCCGCAGCGGCGCCGGGCACCACCGAGCTCTACGTCGTCTTGCCGCCCACCGGTCGCATTCATGCGTTCGGCGACACCCGCAATTACGCCGACTTCCTCGCGCACGGCGAGGTTGCGCTGACGCGCACCGCCGTCGGTGCCGGGCCCGGCGGCAAGACCATCGTGTACGGCATCACCGCAGACGACGTCAAGTCCAACCAGCCCAGCCGCGCCGAGCAGACCCTGGCTGCATCGGCAGCGGCCCCGGCCGCGTTCTACGGCGAGGCGTTCCGCGACGGCCGGTTCTTCCTGTTCGGGAACCTCAAGGACATGAGCGACTTCATGGCCTTCGGCGAAGTGCCCTACAGCTACACCGACGTCGGCGCCGGCCCCCAGGGCGAGACGCTGGTCTACGTGATGAACAAGGACAGCCACGCCAAGGGAAAGCCGCAAGATCGCACCGAGCGTTTCAAGTCGTTGCGCGTGGCAGCCAAGTAGCCGCCGCGACCCTGCCACAACCCCGGGGGCGGTGGCTAGCCGCAGCCGCCCCTCGCCTGATCGGTCCGCCTTCATGAGCCGCCGGGCCGTTCCCAAGGCGAATACCGCAGTGCGCAGCACGAAGGTTGACCGATGACCACAGCCAGCCAGACCTCCACCGCCATCAGCGTCGACGCCGGCATGAACCGGCGCATGCTGGCCGACACCCTGTTCAAGAAACTGATGACGGTGGGTGGCGTCAGCGTCATCGTGGCGGTGACGGCGATCTTCTTTTACCTGGCCAGCGTGGTGGTGCCGCTGTTCATGCCGCCCACGGTCGACCAGCGCCAGCAGTACGGCACGCCGGGCCCGGCGACGCAGCCGACCCTGGCCTACAGCGGCGAAGAGCAGCGCGAGATCGGCTCGCGCATTGGCGCGCAGGGCGCCATCACCTTCTTCCGCTTCGACAACGGGCAGGTGCTGGCCGAAGCGGCGGTGCCGGTGCCTGACGGGGTGCAGATCACCAGCGCCGACATCGGCGAGCGGCGCAGCTACAGCCAGGGCTTTGGCTTGTCCAATGGCGGCGTGATCCTCGTCAAGCAGGCCTTCACGGTCACCTTCCCCGGCAACAAGCGCCTGATCACGCCGGCGCTTTCGTACCCGCTGGGCGACAAACCGCTGGAGGTGGACCCGCGTGGCCAGCCGATCCGTCTGCTCGGCGTGCAACAAACCGACGACGGATCGACCATCGCCGCGCTCACCGACGACGGGCGTCTGCTGGTCTCGGCCGTCAACGTCACCACCAACCCGATGACGGGCGAAACCCGCAGCGAGACACAGCGCTCCGAGATTTCGCCGGCGCCGGCAGGCATTCGCCAACTGGTCATCGAGTCCAAGCAGCGCGAGTTGTATGTGCTGCACGGTGCGGGCAGCCTGGCCCGCTACAACATCGCCGACAAGACCCGGCCGGTGCTGCTGGAGACCGTGGACCTCGCGCCGCAGGGCCAGCGCGTGACGGCGCTGACCATGCTCAGCGGCGGGTTCTCGCTCATCGTCGGTACCGACCAGGGCGAGCTCGCGCAGTGGTTCCTGGTGCGCACGGCAGGGGCCCACTTCGCTCTCCAGCGCATCCGTGGCTTTGCGGCCATGCCGGCCGCGGTGACGGCGCTGGCGCCCGAGTTCTTCCGCAAGGGTTTCATCGTCGGCGACGCCCAGGGGCATCTGGGCAGCTACTTTGCCACCTCGCAGCGCCAGCTCTTCGTCGAGAAACTCAGCGACAAGCCGCTGACGGTGCTGGGCATCCCGCCGCGCGGCAACGGCTACCTGGCGCAGGACGCCGCCGGCTTGGTCTTCGCGGCGGCGGTGGACAACCACTACCCCGAAGTGTCGTTCTCCAGCCTGTGGCAAAAGGTCTGGTACGAGAGCTACGAGACGCCCGACTACGTGTGGCAATCATCGGCGGCCAATTCGGACTTCGAGCCCAAATTCAGCCTCGCCCCGCTGACCTACGGCACCATCAAGGCCGCCAGCTACGCGATGCTGATCTCGGTGCCGCTGGCCGTGCTGGGCGCGATCTTCACCGCCTACTTCATGTCGCCGCGCATGCGCACCTTCGTCAAACCGACGGTCGAGGTCATGGAGGCGCTGCCCACCGTGGTGCTGGGCTTTCTGGCCGGCCTGTGGCTGGCGCCGCTGGTGGACAACAACCTGGCCGGCGTCCTGTTGTGCATCCTGCTGCTGCCGGCATCGATTGGGCTGGCGTCCTATGTCTGGCATGTGTTGCCGCAGGCCTTGACCGACCGCGTCGCCGCGGGCTGGGAGGCCGCGCTCCTGATGCCGGTGCTGGTGCTCGCGGTCTGGCTTGCCTTCGAGATTGGCCACCCGGTCGAAGCGGCGCTGTTCGGCGGCGACATGCCCAACTGGTTGAGCAACGAGCTCGGCATCAGCTACGAGCAGCGCAATTCGCTGGTGGTTGGCATCGCGATGGGTTTTGCCGTCACGCCCAACATCTTCTCGATCGCCGAGGACGCCATCTTCAGTGTGCCCAAGTCCTTGAGCTCGGGCTCGCTGGCCCTGGGCGCCACAGCCTGGCAGACGCTGATTGGCGTGGTGCTGCTCACGGCCAGCCCGGGCATCTTCTCGGCCGTGATGATCGGCCTGGGCCGCGCGGTGGGCGAAACCATGATCGTGCTGATGGCCACCGGCAACACCGCGGTGATGGACTTCAGCCTGTTCACCGGCTTTCGCACGCTGGCCGCCAACATCGGGGTCGAAATGCCCGAGGCCGGTGTCGGCGAGACGCACTACCGCTTGCTGTTCCTTTCGGCGCTGGTGCTGTTTGCCCTGACCTTCTTCTTCAACACCATCGCCGAGCTGGTGCGCCAGCGCCTGCGCGAGAAGTACCAGACCATCTGAGGTTTGCACATGCGCGAATGGTTCAAGTCGGGATCGCCCTGGATCTGGCTCACCGCCGGTGCGGCGGCCGCGGCCATCCTCGCCGTGGCCGGCGTGCTGTCGCTGACCGCGCTGCGCGGCCTGGGCCACTTCTGGCCCAAGCCCGTGGCCGAGACCACCTTCAAGGAACGCGACGGCCGCGTCATCGGCCTCATCGGTGAGATTCGCGAACGCGAGGAAGTGGCCGCGCGGCGCCTGCGCGAGGCGGGCTTCGACATCCCCGGCAACGACGCGTTTGCCGAGCGCGTGCTGCTGAAGATGGGCAACCGCGACGTCACCGGCGTGGACTTCCGCTGGTTCCCGGTGCCGCTGCTGGGCGAAGTGAAGTACCCGAAGGACCTGCTGACCATCGAGCGTCGCGAGTGGGGCAACTTCTATGGCCACTTGGTCTCGGTGAAGGAGGGCGGCCAGCTCGTCGCCTCGGGCGAGGCGGCTTGGCCTGAAGTTATCAAGCGCGTTGCCCGCGCCAGCGAGTTGTTCAAGCTGATCCTGTCGATCGAGAAGCACGACATCGGCAAGGTCAACCACGGACTGGAGCAACTGCGCCTGCAGGCCCGCGGACTGGAGATCAAGGGGCAGCTCAGCGCAGACCGAAAGGCCGACTTCGACAAGCAGCGCGAGGCCCTCAACGGCCAGTTCGGCGGTTTGCAGGAACGCTTGAGTCGCTTGCGCAACGACATCGCGCGCGACACCCTGGTCGGCCGCGTGATGGACGGCAAGGAAGTCGAGATCAAGCTGGCGCTGGTGGCCGACGTGTACCGCGCCAACGACATGGGCCTGCCCGCCAAGATCAGCCACTACGTCGGCAAGCTGGGCGAGTTCATCTGGGACGAGCCGCGCGAGGCCAACACCGAAGGCGGCATCTTCCCCGCCATCTTCGGCACCGTGATGATGGTGCTGCTCATGGCCGCGATGGTCACGCCGCTGGGCATCATGGCCGCGGTGTACATGCGCGAGTACGCCAGGCAAGGGCCGCTGATCCGCGTCATCCGCATCTCGGTGAACAACCTGGCCGGCGTGCCGTCCATCGTCTATGGCGTCTTTGGCCTGGGCTTCTTCGTGTACTTCCTGGGCGGCAACATCGACCAGCTGTTCTTCCCCGAGGCCCTGCCGGCGCCCACCTTCGGCAGCCCCGGCATCCTGTGGGCGTCCTTGACGCTGGCCATCCTGACGCTGCCGGTGGTGATCGTGGCCACCGAGGAAGGCCTGGCCCGCGTGCCGCGCTGGGTGCGCGAAGGCAGCCTGGCGCTCGGTGCCACCCAGGCCGAAACGCTGTGGCGCACGGTGCTGCCGATGACCGGCCCGGCCATGATGACCGGGCTGATCCTGGCCGTGGCCCGCGCCGCGGGCGAGGTGGCGCCACTCATGCTGGTCGGCGTGGTCAAGCTCGCGCCCACCTTGCCGCTGGACAGCTACTTCCCCTTCCTGCACCTGGAGCGCAAGTTCATGCACCTGGGCTTCCACATCTACGACGTCGGCTTCCAGAGCCCCAACGTCGAGGCGGCGCGCCCGCTGGTCTACGCCACCGCGCTGCTGCTGGTGGTCGTCATCATGGTGCTCAACATTGCCGCCATCCGGCTGCGCAACCAGATGCGCGAGAAGTTCCGTGGACTCGAGTCGGTTTGAGATTGCTTCTCACACTCTAAGCCCACTGCGCCTGCATCCCGACACCTGTCTCCTGGAGAACGACCCATGTCCGCCATACCCCAGCCCGCGGCCCGCAGCGGCTTGCGCATCGAAACCCGGCCCATGCCCGGCGCCGTGCCGCTGGCGCCGCTTGAAGACCTGGAAGTGGTCTTGGCGGTCGACAAGCTCGATCTGTACTACGGCGACAAGCAGGCGCTGCATGGCGTCAGCCTGAACATCCCGCGCAACCATGTCGTGGCCTTCATCGGCCCCAGCGGCTGCGGCAAGTCCACTTTGATACGTTGCTTCAACCGCATGAACGACCTGGTGGACGGCTGCCGCATCGAAGGCCGGATCATGCTCGACGGCAACGACATCAACGACCGCAAGGTCAACGTCGCACGCCTGCGCCGCCGGGTCGGCATGGTGTTCCAGAAGCCCAACCCCTTCCCCAAGACCATCTACGAAAACGTCGCCTATGGCTTGCGCCTGCACGGCGTGAACCGGCGCGCGCAGCTCGATGAAGCGGTGGAGATGGCGCTCAAGGGTGCGGCGCTGTGGGACGAGGTCAAGGACCGGCTCGACACCAGCGGACTGAGCTTGTCGGGCGGACAGCAGCAGCGCCTGGTGATCGCCCGCGCCATCGCCCTCGAGCCCGAGGTGTTGTTGCTCGACGAGCCCTGCTCGGCGCTGGACCCCATCGCCACGGCCAAGGTGGAAGAGCTGCTGCACGAGCTGAAGACCCGCTTCACGATCGTCATCGTCACCCACAACATGCAGCAGGCCGCGCGGGTGTCGGACTTCACCGCCTACATGTACCTGGGCAAGCTGGTCGAGTACAGCCCGACCGACGAACTCTTCACCAAGCCCAAGAGCAAAGAGACCGAGGACTACATCACCGGGAGATTCGGATGAGGCGTCTCAACTGCAAGCGGGCCGAGCGCCGGGCCGCTCCCAAGCCGGCCCGCATCCCCTCGGGGGATCGGCCGATGTACCCATCGGACGAGGGGCTCCAATGAGCGACAAGCACATCTCGACCCAGTTCGACGCCGATCTCAGCGGTATCTCCACCCGTGTGCTGGAGATGGGCGGCATGGTCGAGGCCCAGGTGGCGCAGGCCATCTACGCGCTGACGCATTTCAGCGGCGAGACTGCCAGCCGGGTGCTGAAGACGGAAGAGCGCGTCAATGCGATGGAGATCGAGATCGACCGCGATCTGTCGACCATCATCGCGCGCCGCCAACCGACGGCCCGCGATCTGCGGCTGCTGATCGCCATCTCCAAGACCATCGGCAACCTGGAGCGCGTCGGCGACGAGGCGGCGCGCATCGCGCGCACCGTGCAGCGGCTGATGAACACGGGGGTGTCCAACAAGATGCGGCTGCCGGTGGGCGACCTCTCGTTCGAGGCCGATCTGGCCATTGCGCTGCTGCGCAAATCGCTGGACGCGTTTGCGCGGCTCGACGCCAGCCAGGCGCTGCAGGTGATCAAGCAGGACAACGAGATCGACGTCGAGTTCGATGGCCTGATGCGCAAGCTGGTGACCTACATGATGGAAGACCCGCGCACCATCTCGGCCAGCATCGACCTGGTCTTCGTCGCCAAGGCGATCGAGCGCGTGGGCGACCACGCCAAGAATCTGGCCGAACAGGTGATCTATGTGGTCAAGGGCACCGACGTTCGCCACACGCCGATGGGCGATGTCGAGTCGGTGGTGTCCTGAGTGGCGCCCGCGGTGCATTACGGAGGCTGAAGCATGGCACGCATTCTGGTGGTCGAGGACGAGCCCGCGATCGCGGAACTGGTCACGCTGAACCTGCGCCACTCCGGGCATGAGGTGCAGGTGGCCGCGAATTCCCAGGCCGCGCAGAGCGCGATTGACGGCGCCCTGCCAGACCTGGTGGTGCTGGACTGGATGCTGCCGGGGGAATCGGGCATTGCGCTCGCCCAGCGGTGGCGGCGCGATGCACGCACGCGCGACCTGCCGATCGTGATGCTCACGGCAAGGTCCGACGAGCGTGACGTCGTGCAAGGGCTGGACAGCGGTGCCGACGACTATCTGACCAAGCCGTTTTCCACCACCGAGCTGCTGGCCCGCATCCGGTCGATCCTGCGGCGCAAGGCGCCGCAGGCGCTGGATGCGGCGGTGCAGGTCGGTACCCTGAAGCTCGACCCGGCCACCATGCGGGTGGCGGCGGGTGACGTGATGGTCAAACTGGGGCCGACCGAATTTCGCTTGTTGCGCTTCCTGATGCACCACCCGGAACGGGTGCACTCCCGCGCCCAGCTGCTCGACCGGGTATGGGGCGACCATGTGTTCATCGAGGAACGCACGGTGGACGTGCATGTGATGCGCTTGCGCGAGGCGCTGACGGTGGGCGATTGCGCCGGCATGGTCGAGACGGTCCGCGGCGCAGGCTACCGGCTCGCCAGGCCTGTTGCTGCCGGTGCCTGAGCGCGCACCGGGTGATATGGCAGCAACGGCGCTATTGCTGGCCACGGCCCTGGGCGTGCCATTGGCCTACCTGCTGGAGCCTTCGGGCAGACCGTGGTCGCTGGCGTTGGCGGTGGCGGCGGCACTGCTTGCCACCGCACTGTGGCTGCATGAAAGGCGCCGTCCGCAAGCCTTGTTGGCATGGTTGAACGGGCCGCTGGACGCGCCAGCGCCGCGGCAGGGCGGCGCGCTGGGCGAGTTGGGTGCGCGCTTCGAGCGCGTGCTGCGTTCGCGCGAGCACGACAGCGCCACCGAACGCGAACGCCTGGCCCAGTTTCTGTCGGCCATCGAAGCCTCACCCAACGGCGTCTTGCTGCTGGACGCCGAAGGCGCGATCGTGTGGCTCAACCGCACCGCGGCCGAGCACTTCGGCCTGGACCCGCTGCGCGACCGCGCCCAGCGCATCACCCATATCGTGCGTGCACCGGCCTTCGCGGAGCATCTGCAATCGGGTGGCACCGATCGCGAGCTGACAATGCCCAGCCCGCGCGGTGATGCAACCCTGTCGGTGCTGGTGCGGCCCTACGGTGGCACGATGCGCCTGGTGCTGTCGCAAGACATCACCGAGCGCGAACGCACCGACGCGATGCGGCGCGACTTCGTGGCCAACGTCTCGCACGAGATCCGCAGCCCGCTGACGGTGCTGGCCGGCTTTGTCGACACCCTGTTGCAGTTGCCACTGACCCCGGCCGAACGCGAACGTGCGCTGACCGTGATGCGCCAGCAGGCCCAGCGGATGCAGACGCTCGTCACCGACCTGCTGGCCCTGGCGCAGATCGAAGGAGCGCCGCGGCCATCGGCTGAGCACTGGATCGAGGTTGCGGAGTTGATGCGCAGGCTGCAGACCGACATCGCCGCCAGCGACGCCGGCCAGCACCGCGTGGTGGTGACGACGCAAGCTGCGGCCAGCCTCAGCGGGGTCGAGTCGGAGCTGTTCAGCGCCTTCTGGAACCTGGCCGGCAACGCCCTGCGTTATACGCCGCCGGGCGGCGACGTCACGGTGACGTGGCGCCTCCTGCCCGAGGGCGGCGGAGAGTTCTGCGTCTGCGACAGCGGGCCGGGCATCGCGCGCGAACACCTGCCGCGCCTGACCGAGCGCTTCTACCGGGTCGACGCCAGCCGCTCCCGCGCCACCGGCGGCACGGGGCTGGGCCTGGCCATCGTCAAGCATGTCGTGCAGCGCCACGGCGGCGAGTTGTCGATCGCCAGCGAAGTGGGCAAGGGATCGCAGTTTCGGGTTCGCTTGCCCGCGCACCGGGTGCGTGCTGCCGCGGCGGTGGCCACGCCCACCTGAGCGGGTTGCGGGCAGCCGATCGGATTGGCACTCGAAGGTGGACGACCCGGTGGCCGAGCAAGCCATCAGGCAAACAACTGCTTCACGTCCACGGTCGATCGGCGTCCGACGCCATCGAAGTGCTCGGCAAGCCAGGCGGACCCTCGCGCATGCCCCTGCTCACGAAGCCGTTCGAGGAACGGCGCATGCGCAAGCAGCTGGGTCTCGGTGCGCTGAAGGCTTGTGACCTGGCTCGAATCGATCATGTGGAAGCGCATCTTCTGCAAGCGTCGCTCAAGCCTGCCCAGGGTCAGGAAGGTCGGACTCGAGAAGTCAGCCGCGTGCGCGAACATGCGCATCTCGCGCATGAAATGTGCGCTGAACGCCAGCTCGACGATGCGGGCCTCGATCTCCTCGACCGTGCGCGGCGTGCCCTCGCGTTGCAGGGGGCTCAGCAGCACCAGCAGCACGTCGCTCGAATCGCAGTCGTAGAACAGCGGGAAGACCGCAGGATTGGCCGAATAGCCGCCGTCCCAGTAGGGCTCGCCGTCGATCTCGACGGCATGGTGGATCTTCGGCAGACAGGCCGAGGCAAGCAGCATGTCGAGCGTGAGTTCGCTTTCGCGAAACACGCGCAGCTTGCCGGTATTGGCCTGCGTGGCGCCGACGAACAGCTTGAACGGACGGGTGGCACGCAACTGTTCGAAGTCGATCTGGCCTTCGATCAGATCGCGCAAAGGATTCAGGTCGAAGGGGTTGAGTTGCGACGGCGAGAAGTATCCGGCCCAGTTGGCCAGCAACTTGCTGGCCGGTGACAGGCTGATCGCATCGCCCTCGCCGCGGGTCACCATGCCGATCGGCATCTGCTTGCCGACGGCGGCCCAGAAATCCGTCAACCCTTGTCGAGCCCCGTCGCGACCGCCGTGCATCCAGCCATTGGCGAGGACCACGGCGTTCATCGAGCCGGCGCTGCTGCCGCTGAGCCCTTCGAACTGAACGCGCGAATCCTCCAGCAATGCGTCCAGCACGCCCCAGGTGAAGGCCCCGTGCGCGCCGCCACCTTGCAGCGCCAGGCTGATGCGGCGCGACGGCGTGCGCAGGCCGCGCCACCAGCCGGCGATCGCGCCGGCCGGCGCGCGGTCAGGTTGCATCGGACTCGTGGCGCTTCCAGTCAAGGGCAAGGTCGAGCAGCGGCTTGGTCACACCCAGCCGTATGACGGTGTGCTTCGGGTCGCCGCCGGCTTCGATAGCCGAGAGCCGCTCAGCCTGCGCCGCGCCGCGCTTGCCGATCTTCGCCAGCGCCGCCTCACGTGCCGCCGCGATCAGTCGTCCCCTTGGCTTCTTGGTGCGCAATGTCGCCCGGGCGTAGGCGATCAACGCCTTGCGCAAGCGGCGGCGCAGACGGCCCGCCAGGGAACCCGCGGACCTGGCGTCAACCGCGGCGCCGGATTCGCGCAAGGTCGCCATGCCGGCCCGCAGGTAGATCGCCATGTGTGCTAGGCGCCAGAGGTCGTGCCGCGCCGCAGCCAGGCCATCCAGCGATCCGGCCTCACTGGCCATGATGCGGCTTAGCAACCCCTGGTTCACGATGGCATGCGCCATCTGCTGCTCTGCTGCCAGTCGACAGGTGGCAAGAAGCGCGTCATCGACCACGCCGCGCCGGGTTCTGGCCAAGGCATCGATGTAGGCAAGCGTCCCGCGCTTGACTTCCCGCCGCAGCCGAGTGCGCAGCTTGCGTTGCAGGGCCGGATCGCCCTGGCCCGGAGTGGACTTCAAGGCGTGGCAGGTTGCTACCACCGAGGTGATGTCGACCACTGCCGTCCTGAGCAGGTCCATGCTTTGTTCTCGAGTGAGCGAGGCGCCGCGCGCCCCGAGGCCGGACCTCTCCAGGCTCCTGCCTGAATCGGAGAGGGCTGGCCCGGGCCGAAAGCAGCTTCGGGCACGCCGGTACGGGTCGGGGGCCATTTCACGCGCCCATGAAGCGCCTGCGGTAGGCCGCCGGCAGGTCGGGCAGGTTCAGCATCATCGGCAGGTCGGCGGTGCCGAATTCCGGGTCCCAGGCCGGCGGGCCCAGCACCTTGCCGCCGCAATTCAGATAGCCAATGATCAGCGCGGGCGGCTCGACGTCGAGATCGCACTGCAGGTCGTCCACCGGCAATGCGAGGCGCGGTTGCACCTGCAGTTCGATCGGCGCCAGGTGCGACTGCCGAAGCCGAGTCCACAGGCTGGCAGCGGCGTGTCCGCCATCGCGCATGGTCAGGCTGGCGCAGCCGACCACGAGATCGAGCCCGTTGCGGAGCGTGAACTCGGCCAGCGCCGCCCACAGCATCAGCACGACGCCGCCCGTGCGCCAGGCCGGATCGATGCAGAAGCGCCCCAGCTCGGCCATGCGCGGGCGCAGACGATCGAGGCGCGCGAGATCGAATTCGCCATCGCTGTACAAGCCACCAGCCAGGCGCGCCGCCACCGGCGTCAGCACGCGATAGGTGCCGACCACTTGCGCCGGCGCGTCGGCGGACTCGACCGTGCGCACCAGCAGGTGCTCGCAGTAGGGGTCGTGGATGTCGACGTCCAGCCCCGGCGGCGTGCCGGCGGGCGGCGACAGGCGCGCGCCCATTTCGCCAGCGAACACCCGGTAGCGCAGGCGCTGCGCCTCGCGCACTTCGTCCTGGTGCCAGGCCCAGAGCGTTTCGAGGCGCACCGCGCCGGCTGCAGCCGCGCCCCGATGCGCAGCCGCCCGCACCAAGCCCGCCGCAGCGATTGGAACGCCGCCGCAGGGGGTATTGCCAGGGCGCCGGAGGTTGGTCTTATCCATACGCCGATGCTCGCGCCGCCGTGTGACGCACTGATGAAAGCCAAGCCGCTGGCTCACTTCCTGGAGCAGGCTCGCGGCCTTTGAAGGCCACGGTCCAGTCACCTCACAGCAGGCCTTGACAACGCCAAGTCGATACTGTTCTCGGCGGCCAGCCAGTCCTCGACGTCACCGCCGGGAGTGAATCCGCGCCCCTCCGCGATGAAGTAAGCCGTCTCGGCGATGAGGGCGCGGCGGTCAATCTCTTCACCTTCGCCGGTCCCCGGTTCTTCGGTGGGCTGCATCGGCTCCAGGGGGTCCCGGCGGGCGGCGACTTGCGGTGATGCTGTGGTCTTCATGGTTGGGTTCCTTCTCGCTGGGTTTCAGATCTCGGCGCACCGCTTTGCATGGCCGGCCGCCGCCGTCCATGGCTGCTTTGTAGCCCGGCAGCCAACGGTCCTTCAAGCAGACGCCCGGGCGGGTAGCCTCCCGGGGCGCGTCGATGGTGCAGTCAGCGCACCGGGCCGGGGCGCATCGGGGTTCAGGCGCGAAGGTGCTGGCACTGCGTTGCCGGGCTCGGGCAACGCGGCCCAGGCCTTCAGCGCGCGCAGCAAGGGGCGCTTCTTGGACTGGTGGGTCTGCATGCGCTGCAGGATGTCGTCCAGCGTGCGGATGGCGTCCAGGATGTGCGGGCCCTTGTTCAGCATCACGCACTCGGCGCGCCCCGACATGGCGGCATCGGTGATCTCGCCGCGCGTGGGCAGCCCGGTCTTGGCCAGCGTTTCGAGCACCTGGGTCGCCCACACCACCGGCACATGCGCGGCCTCGCAGGCCCAGAGAATCTCTTCCTGCACTTCCGCCAGGCGCTCGTAGCCGCACTCGACCGCCAGGTCGCCGCGCGCGATCATCACGCCCGTGGCCCGGCTCGCCATGGCGGCCATCAGTATCTCGGCCAGGTGATCGAAGCCGCGCCGGGTTTCGATCTTGAGCACCATGCCCAGGTGGGCGGCGCCCAGGTCCACGAGCCGCTGCCGCAACAGGCTGACATCGGCGGCTGATTGGGCGAAAGACAGGCCCACCATGTCCGCGCACTGCGCGACCACTTCGAGATCTTCGAGATCCTGCGCCGTGAGCGCTGGCAGTTCGAGCCGGCTGTCGGGGAGGTTGATGCCCTTGTCGGCGAGCAGCTTCTCACCGCCGTCGCGCGCCTGGGTGATTTCAATCTCCAGCCCTGACCCGGCCTTGCGCCGCACGACGCCACCGATGCGGCCGTCGTCGAACCAGACGCGCTCGCCCTTGCGCACCTGGGCCAGC
>JAUYAJ010000156.1 GCA_030693565.1 Rubrivivax sp. | reverse complement strand
GCCCGGGCTGGCGAAAATGTACCGCGTACCGCCAGACCGGGCCTGGCGGCCTGCCGTTGGCGCTCCGCTTGAGCGAGGGGTTAGGCCGCACCGCCGCGCGACTGCTTACGGCAAGAGTTTCGTCGCCGCATATGACGCAGCTGCGCCAAGCGCAGCTGACAGAACGACAAGAAGTAAGTCGTCCTTCTTCCGCTGCAAAAAGCCTTTCGCTTCGGACCGGTTCTTTGTATATACGATGACGGTGTTCTTCATTCGAAGTCGCACGCTAAAGGGCAATAGTGCCACCGCAGCAAGTACTAAGGCGAAGAAGACAAAGTGGGCCTTTGCCATGACAGCCCAAACTGATGTGACCGCCAGCAAGAGGTACGCCACATTGGCAATGCTATCTGGCTTGAACTTGCGGCACCGTACGAGTACCTCTCTAGCACTAGTGACAACTACCCGTTGTTCAATCGTGTCCTCGCTTATGTAAGTCCTCGCGCCGTACGACCTTAGCTCGAGTGAGACGTAGGGCTTGAACCCCTGAATCTTTAGATCGTCAAATCTTTCTTGAGGAAACTTTGCGGCTAGAGCGGGCAATTCGTTCGGGTCAGTGATCTTGTATTCGCTGGCCGTGACTTCAACGCTCTCGCAAGCCTTGGCAAACGTGTCAAGCACTTGGACTACGTCGTCCATGTACAGCGTTGCCGCTGGGAAGTCTTCGTCGTGCTTGTTTGATACTCGTTCCAAAGCGGGACCTCTGTTGTGCGGCCTAACGTTCGAGCTAAGTGGGCGACAGCGGCGGGACGCCAGGCCCGCGAGGTGCAGGATGAAGTAGGGCGCCTCGCGGGCCTGGTGGCCCGCCGTTGGCGCTCCGCTTGAGCGAGGGGTTAGGCTGCACTGCAACGCTTGTGAACGGCTGTCAGGAAGCGCTGTTTTCTGGCTGTGAGGACGCGGTTCTGGTATTTGGGCTTTGAGGATCGCGCATCCCTGGGTGCCGGGCCGCCCTGCAGGGCGGCCTGGCACGCAGCAGGGGCCCAGACGGGAGCCGACTGAGGGGCAGCAGGTTCGGCGAAGCGGTGCTCATGCTGGCCGCTCATGGGGACGTCGGCGTCACCGACTGGCCCATTGCGCACGGTGCGCCGGCGACCAGCGGTGGCGCATCCGGTCGTGGCGCTGTAATCGGCCCACGCCGAGGTAGGCGGGCACGGCGGCGGCCCTTACCTGGAAGTTCGATCCGTTCGCCGTGCCCTTCACCGTGTCATGCGACAGCGGGTGCAGCGCCAGTGTTGCACCCGTGGACGAACCCGTCCAGCAGCACCCCCTCGGCAACTCGCCGGGGTGCTCATGGGCGACGAGCCTGCGCGACGCTTCTTGTGCGCGCGCTGTCGTGCGCCGGCCCTGGTGTGCAGCCACTGCGACCGGGGCCAGATCTATTGCGCTGCGGGCTGTGCTGCGGTGGCTCGCCAGCAGTCGCAGCGTGACGCGGGCCGGCGCTACCAGGGCAGCCTTCGCGGGCGCTTCAGGCATGCCGCGCGAACCCGACGCTGGCGCGAACGCCACGCTTTGCTGGCCATGTCGGCGGCCCGCTCGGAGAAGGCGACACCGCAATCGGTGACGCATCAGGGTTCCCCGTTGCCGCCATCGGATGCTGTACTGGCCGTCCCCTCACCGATGCCCGCCGCCGCAACACCTGCGCCGGTGTCAACCGCCCTGTCATGCACGGCCATCACCACCAGCAGCGCGTCCTTGCCCGCTGCCACCTTGCCCGTGACCTCGTCGGCATGGCGCTGCCACTGGTGCCACACGCCCTGTGTGGCGCGCGTTCGCCTGGACTTCCTGCGCCACAGCCGGTCTGCACGGCGCGCGCGCCGTGCCCGCGCACGGGTGGAGCCCAGCCATGGCCATAGCCCCTGAACTGCGCGCGCAGATCCTGCGCCTGTACCAAGCCGAACGCTGGCGCATCGGCACCATCGCCAGCCAGTTGCACCTGCACCGCGACACGGTGCAGCGCGTTGTCGCCCAGGCCTGCGTGATGCGCCCCGATGCCCCGCTGCGGCCCAGCCAGATCGACGCCTATCTGCCCTTCATCCGCGACACGCTGGCCAAGTTCCCCACGCTGGCCGCCAGCCGCTTGCACGCCATGGTGCGCGAACGCGGCTACACCGGTGGGCCCGACCACTTCCGCCACCTCGTGGCCTGCCACCGCCCACGCCCGGCGGCCGAGGCCTACTTGCGCCTGCGCACGCTGCCCGGCGAGCAGGCGCAGGTGGACTGGGGTCACTTCGGCTACATCGTGATCGGCCGCGCCAAGCGGCCCCTGATGGCCTTCGTGATGGTGCTGAGCTATTCCCGGCGCATCTTCCTGCGCTTCAGCCTGAACGCGCGCATGGACAGCTTCCTGCGCGGCCACGTGCAGGCCTTCGCTGCCTTCGGCGGCGTGGCCCGCGTGCTGCTGTACGATTTTGTTGCCGGCAACAAAATCGTACTTTTGTTCCCTGGCTGCTTATGTGTCGTGTAGGCCTGAGCAGCACACCGCACCCTGCAGTGCGCTTCCGAGGACGGGCACATAACGCGAAGTCACGTTGCAATCTCCTTCCCACCCTGGAATGGAGGTTGTCATGTTGGAGCACTATTTCGTCCGTCCGGCCACGGTTGATCGCATTCGGGCCAACGTCGCTGGGGCCTATATCGAGCACTATGTCGGCTGGCTTCGAGCGCAGGGCTATGCGCAGCGCAATGTCTTCAAGCGCGTGCCTGTACTTTGTCAGTTTGGTGTGTTCGCCAGCGCCCGCGGTGCCGTCGACGGCCAGACTGCACTCGATCACGTTGAGGCATTCGGGCAGCATTGGTTGTCGATTCACGGCAAGTCGTGTCGGTCTGAGGTCGCGCGCGCGAAGGTCGTACATGACGCGCGCAGCCCGGCGCGACAAATGCTCGAATTGGCGCTGCACGGCAGCGTCGGACCGCATCGCCAACGTAAGCCGTTCCCGTTCGCTGGAGAAGCCCCGGGGTTTGCCGGCTACCTGCGCGACGAACGCGGCTTGAAGACCGACACCGTTGACCGGCACGCCTTCTACCTCAACGGGTTGAGCGCATTTCTCGATGGTGCGGGCGCCACGTCGCTGGCATCGGTGCCGCCGCCGCTGCTCGCAGCCTTCCTCATCGAGCGCTGCGCCGGCCTGGCGCGCACCAGCCGACGCGACCTGTGCGGAACACTGCGCATCTTCCTTCGGTATTGCCACCGCGAGCGGATCATCAAGCGGGACCTCAGCGCTGCGGTGGAGGTGCCACGCCTGCATCGCCTGGCCAGTGTGCCGCGCGCCATCACATGGGATGAAGTTCGAGACATGCTCGGCTGCGTGGATCGGCGCTGCGCGCTGGGCCGGCGCGACTACGCGATGCTGTTGCTGCTGGTGACCTACGGCTTGCGTGGCAATGAGGTTGCCCAGCTAACGCTGGAGGACATCGACTGGCAGCACGAGCGGCTCAACATTCCCCAGCGCAAGGCCGGTCACTGGTCAGCGTATCCGTTGGCCAGCGTCGTCGGCGAGGCGATCATTGACTACCTGAAGAACGGGCGCCCTCAGACCGCTGATCGCCATGTGTTCTTGCGCGCGATGGCGCCGTGGCGCCCGATCACGAGCGCGGCGGTCTCGTCTGCAGCGGTGAGGTATCTGCAGCGCGCCGGCGTTCGCGTCCATCGTGCCGGCGCACACACGCTACGCCACACCTGCGTGCAGCGGCTGGTCGATGCCGAGTTCTCGCTGAAGACGATTGGCGACTACGTCGGCCACCGCTCCCCGCAATCGACCAAGATCTACACCAAGGTCGACCTTGCCGCGCTTCGCGAAGTTGCCATGGGCAACGGGGAGGCGTTGTGAGCCGCCCCCGCGCCGAACTGCGCAGCCTGCTCGCCGGGCCGATCAGTGTCTTCCTGCAATACAAGACAGCCTTGGGTTGCAAGTTCCAGACTGAGGCCGCTGCGTTGCGCCTGCTCGACAGCTTCATCGCCGACCGGTGCGTAGTCGCGTTGGATCAGATCGACTCCCGGCTCATCGATGCCTTTCTCGCTTCGCGTCCGCGCGAACACGCTCGCAGCTACAACCACCTGGTCGGTGTGACGCGCCGGTTCTTCGCCTGGGCGTTGGTCCAAGGGATCGTCGAGCGCAATCCGGTCAATGCCCGCCCAAGGCGAACTACCGGTCAGCGCATCCCCTACCTGTTCAGCCTCGTCGAAGCACAGCGGCTTCTCGATGCCGCCCGCAGCATGCGTACACGCCCGAAGGCACCGCATCGCGCACTCGTCTACGAGACGGTTTTCGCGCTGCTGTACGGGCTGGGCTTGCGCGTCGGCGAGGTCACCAGGTTGTTGGTGAGCGATGTTGACTTCGAGCGGACGACGCTGTCGGTGCGCGATACCAAGTTCTACAAGTCCCGACTCGTGCCGTTCGGCCCACGCATGGGTGAACGCTTGGCGCGCTACCTCGACCAGCGCTTCGGCCCGCAACCCGATCCCGAGGCGCCATTGTTCTCGTTCACGAGGCGCGGGGCTGTCCATGAGGGCACGATCAGCCTGACGTTTCACTCGCTGCTGCCGCAGCTCAAGCTGGACGTGCCGGTCGGTGTATGCACCCCACGGCTGCACGATCTTCGCCATGCCTTCGCCGTCGGGACCCTGTTGCGCTGGTATCGCTCGGGAGTTGATCCGAACACACGATTGATTCAACTGTCGACTTTCCTCGGTCATTCCGATCCGGCCTCCACCTCGGTCTACTTGACGATCACCGAGGAACTGCTGCGCGAGGCCGACCGACGATTTCGTGTGTTCGCGCCCGGAGGAGGCCAATCATGAGCACCGTTGGGCAAGTCCTGTTCAGCTTCTTCGAAGACCATCTGAAGGTGCAGAAGGGTCTGCGACCCGGATCCATCAAGAGCTACCGGGACACGATAAAGCTGTTTCTCGCCTTCGTTGCCCGCTCAGGCCGGAAGCCGGTCACCCGGCTCAGTTTGGTCGATCTGTCGTCGCAGCGGGTGCTCGAGTTCCTGCAGATGATCGAGGTTGAGCGCCACAACAAGCCGCAAACGCGTAACCAGCGCTTGGCCGCGTTGCACACCTTCTATCGGTTCGTCGCAACGCACCACTGCGAGATGCTGGCCGAGGCCCAGCGCGTTGAGGCCATTCCGAACAAGCGGACATCGCCGGCCCCAACGCTCTACCTGGAGCAAGAGGAGATCGATCGGCTGTTCAGGATGCTCGCAACCCGGGGGGAACGGGCACTACGCGATCAGGCCTTGTTGATGCTGCTCTACAACACGGGCGCACGCGTCCAGGAGATCGCCGATCTGCGCGTGGGTGATGTTGATCTCGACGGACCGCTGCGCGTGCGGCTACACGGCAAGGGCGACAAGTGGCGAGGCTGCCCAATATGGCCCGAGACGGCCGCATTGCTCAAGCAGTTGGAGACGGTTCAGGTCGGCGACATGAAGGCGGCAATCTTCGTCTCGAACCGACGCCAACCGCTGACGCGCTTTGGCATCTACAAGCTCGTCAGGCGGCATACACAAGATCTCGTTCGAAGCGACGGGCACGACCAGGGCACGACGATATCGCCGCATGTCTTTCGCCACACGACCGCGGTCCGATTGCTGGAGGCAGGTGTCGAGCCCAACGTCATCCGAGGCTGGCTCGGTCACGTCAGTCTCGACACAACCAATCGGTACGCCGAGATCACCATGCGAACCAAGCAAGCAGCCCTGGCGAAATGCATGCCTCCGACGACTTCGGCGGCATCCCCGCACCGCGCCGGATGGCGCCAAGACCAGGACTTGATGAAGTGGCTGCAATCGCTCTGAAGCTTATGTGCCCCGAAGCTGGCGACTCACCAACGCCGGCGTGCTGCTCAGGCCTACACAACACATAAGCAGCCAGGGAACAAAAGTACGACAACTTGAAGAGCGCCGTGCTTGAGCGCGTTGGCGACGCCATCCGCTTCCACCCTGACTTGCTGGCCTTCGCCGCCGCCCACCGTTACGAGCCGCGACCGGTGGCCGTGGCACGCGGCAACGAGAAGGGCCGGGTTGAGCGCTCGATCCGCTACATCCGCGACAACTTCTTCGCCGCCCGTACGTTCACCGACGTGGACGACCTGAACGCGCAGGCGCAAGCCTGGTGCGAGGGCGATGCCTGTGATCGGCGCTGGCCCGAGGACGACCGGCTGACGGTGCGTCAAGCGGGCCAGGCCGAGCAGCCCAGCCTGATGGGTCTGCCCGAGCACGACTGCCCGACAGCCGAGCGGGTGCAGGTCCACGCCGGCAAGACGCCCTACGTCCGATTCGATCTCAACGACTACAGCATCCCCCACACCCACGTGCGGCGCACGCTCACCGTGCTGGCCGAGCCTGACCGGGTGCGCGTGCTCGACGGGGCCACCGTGCTGGCCACCCACCGGCGCAGCTGGGACCGCAGGGCACAGATCGAGCAAGAAGCGCATGTGCAGGCGCTGGCAGGTCACAAGCGCGGCGCGCGGGCCCACCGCGCCACCGACCGGTTGACCCAGGCCGTGCCGGCGGTAGCCGAACTGCTGCAGCGCGCCGCCGCGCGCGGCCACAACCTGGGCTCGGTCACAGCCGAACTGTCCAAGCTGCTGGACCGCTACGGCGCCACGCCGATGCAGGCCGCCGTCGCCGAGGCGCTGGCCCGTGATGTGCCGCACCCCAACGCCGTGCGCCTGGCACTGGAGCGCGCCCGCCATGCCGACCAGACACCGCCGCCGTTGGACACCCCTCTGTCCGAGCGGGCCCGCTCGCTTGACGTAACGGTGCAGGCACACGCCCTGGATGCGTATGACGCGCTGCGCCCGGTGGCTGGCCTCATCAGCGATCCCAGCAGCGAGCCCACCAACGATCCAACCACCGAGCCCGCGACAGACCCTGCTCCCAAGCCCGCCGACCCCAAGGACGAACCATGACCGCCGCTGCCAGCACCACATCGGCCAACCCAGCCGATCTACCCCGGTTCAAGGAACGCGCCCAGGCGCTGCGCCTGATGGGCCTGCTGGCGCACTGGGACGCCGTGCAGGGCGACCCGGCCCGGATCGCCTGGACAGCTGAGTTGCTGGCCTGGGAGGAGGCCGAGCGCGCACGACGCAGCCTGGAGCGGCGGCTGCGCTCGGCCCACATCGGGCGCTTCAAACCCCTGGCCGACTTCGACTGGGACTGGCCCAAGCAATGCGACCGCACCGCCGTGCAGGAGTTGATGACGCTGTCGTTCATGCTAGATGCCACCAACGTGGTGCTGGTCGGCCCCAACGGCGTCGGTAAATCGATGCTGGCCTGCAACCTCGCCCACCAAGCGCTGATCGAGGGCAAGACGGTGCTGTTCACCACCGCCGGGCAGTTGCTGGGCGATCTGGCCGCGCTGGACAGCGACTCCCTGCTGCGCCGGCGCATCCGCCACTACGCCGCGCCCGATCTGCTGCTCATCGATGAGGTGGGCTACCTGTCGTATTCGAACCGGCATGCCGATCTGCTGTTCGAGCTGATCAGCCGGCGCTACGAGCACAAGAGCACCGTGATCACCACCAACCGGGCCTTCAAGGAATGGGGCGAGGTGTTCCCCAACGCGGCCTGTACGGTCTCGCTGATCGACCGGCTCGTCCACCGCTGCGAGGTGGTGGCCATCGAGGGTGAGTCCTACCGGCTCAAGGAGGCCAAGGCGCGTGCCGAACTCAAGGCGGCGCAACGCCGCAGCACGCGACCCAAGGCGGGCAAGTCATGAAGCGCCGGCGTGCCGTGCCAGCGAATATCGACTTCACACAGCATCGCGTGACAGCCGGCTCGATCACGCTGCCCACCCACTGGTCGCCTGAGCAGGCTGTGGCGGTCTTCGAGATCCTGGACGAATTGCGCGAGCACGTCTGGGCTCGCTATGGCCTGCAAATCCAGCAGGTGTTGCGCGACGACCGCAGCACGGCG